>JAKEEV010001367.1 GCA_022616395.1 Planctomycetia bacterium
CACGAGCCATTAGCAAGCCGGCCGCGAGGCTTCCGGTCACTGCTCCTCCGCAGTCGATCACACGCGCTCCCGCCACTTTCGAGACGCTTACGCGGAGTTGAGCCGCGTTGCGCTCGATTGCATCGGCCACGATGTTCGCTCGTTCGTTAAGTGTCATGTTGTGGATTCCTCGAAGAGTCGGTCGAGTTCCGCTGCGCGTGATTGTAGCCGGTCGCGGCACTCTTCGGGCGTGCTTCCTGTTGCGAAGAAGCTAAGCACAGGCCAGCCGGGTTCGATCACACTTCCCGGTTCAGGAATGTCCGCGAACTGAGGCACGTGCTTGGGATCGAATTCGCCCGCGAGGTCCGCGTCCCACGGGCCAGAGCGCGGGAACGTGATTCGGTGAGGGGCGAAGTAAATCGCCTTGCCGACGGTCGAGTCCCAGCGCTGCCAGGTCTTGTACTTCCCAAGCGCGCACGAACCTGTGAAGCACCGATGGTGCGTCCAGAGGAACGAGCAGCGCAACGAAAGTTCCAGCACTTCGACCGCGGCCGTATATCGCGGATTCAGTTCCACAGGGTACACGGTTTCTTCGTTGAAGATGAAGTCAAGCCCCCACAACCCCCGCAGCTTCGCGGGCTGTGCGAAGAGTATCGCGGTCCACCACACGTTCGCTTGAACCAGACGCGGCAGTTCGATCGGCCCGATGTTCCCGCAATACGCGAAGGGCTTCGCGTGCAGCCACGGTTCACCGATCAACTGCATGGTGACGCCGTTGATGGCTGTCGATTCCCAGTTGTTAACCGCGGAAGGATCGCTGACGAACTGAGCCGACATCGGCGTTCCTTCAACGAACTCCTGAAAGTAATGGTGCGGGGAAGGGGCTTCTCCCGCTTGCGCGAAGCGGATTCCGCAACCGCCCGCCGAGCGCAGCGGCTTGCGCAGCCAGCGGCCGGTGTCAGGAGCAGATTCATGCGCGGAGATGATTCGCGGAGTCGCAAAGCCAGCTTCGGCAAGCGCGGGAAAGAGAGTAAACGGATCGCGAACGCGCTCCAGAACTTCAGACTGATTGCCCCAGAGTTCGCGCTGTGATGCGAGTTGGTCAACGATGTGCGGGTGATTCTCCAGTCCGCCGGTGTAGAGAACTGGGCCGGGTGGGAACTGAGTTGCGAGTTGCGGGATTGCGTCGGGATAAGAACTCGATGGGCAGAGCGCGCAGGGTGCCACGCGCGTTAAATCGCGGTCGGCAAATTGATCCACCGCCCACGCAGAAAAACCAGCGCGGGCCAGCGAATGAACCGCCGCCCGCGCTGAAGCACCCACCACGCCCACCACCCTTCGAGTCTGAATTGGTGGGTCTGGTGTTTGGGCTGTGCCTTTGTTGTCTTTCAGCCCAAACATCAGTAACCCACCAATTCAGACTCGAAGGACTCCTGCAGCCGGTCATTCGTCTCTTAGCCCCGGCAGACCGAAGAAGCTCCGAATCTTCTGCAATTGCGGAATCATCATCACGCGCATCACGTCCGCGTAGTCGTCGGTCCAGGTGCTCATGTTCTTGGCTCCTCGGACCGGTCGGAACCCGTGCCCGGATTCCATCAGCAGAATCGGCATGAGGGTTTTGAATGCACCATAGTCATCCATGAGGCGGGCAAAGAACTGAGCTTGTTTATCGTCCGTGCGTGCCTTGAGCCACTCGATCATCGCGTCCTGTTGCTTGGTCGGCGCCTTCTCGATTGCCTGCTTGATGTCTGGGTAGCGCGACTCCACGACTCGTCGGATTTGCTCGTCCCCGCCGAACTCATCGATCAGGTCGGCGATCGGCGAATAGAGCTTCCCCAGCGTCTCACGCTTCTTCGCCAGCACGACCCAACTCGACGCGGTCTTGCCCGGAGCACGCTCTTCGACATTGTCGTTCCACACCAGCGCGGTGAAGTCTGGGTACTCCTGCCGTAAATCCTGCGCGATCTTCGCGACCACCGGTTCAAGACTCACGAACTTGTTGGAGATGTGCAGAGCGAGAATCCCGTCCTCGGTGATACGCTCCAGATACAACTGGACAGCTTCAATGGTGAGCAGGTGAACGGGAATCGAGTCGGAACTGAACGCGTCCACGAGCAGCAGGGCGTACTTGCGGTCTGTGTCTTCTTTGAGTTTCAAGCGCGCGTCCCCCATGCGGAAATCAATCTCCGCTCCGCGCTTGCGAGCGTCATCCACATAGGTGAACGGCCCCATGATCGGCTCCTTGCCCTGTTTCACCTCCTCCGGGTTCATCACCTTCCAGGGAGTTTCCACGATGCGCCGAACGGCCGGGTCGATTTCGTAGTAAGTGAGTTTCTGCCCCTTCTGGGCGTAGCACGAAACGCTCCCGGTCCCCAGGCCGACCATCGCGACGTGTTCGCGGTCACGTCCCTTGCGGGTCAACTCCGCGAACATCGCGCCGACCGGCCCGGAGCGGTGATAGTACGTCAGCGGTTCTTGCCGCATGTCGAAGACATGGACCGCGCCTGCGATGGTGATGTTCTCAAGGGGATGAGCCGCGGTGAGTGCCTGGAACATATCGAGGACGTTCTTGTCGAGCTTCTTGACCTGCGTTCCGTGAAGCGTGGTGCCGTGAACCAGCCGCACATATTCGATTTCGCCGCCCGGCTTTCTCTTGCCGTCTTCCGTGGTGATGATTGGCCGCTGCCAGTTGCCCGACTCCTCGACTTTCAGGATGCCGAAGAAACTCCGTTCGGAGTAGAGAATGTCTCGGCCCTCCTCGTTGTACTTGTGCTGGCCGAGGATCGCCGCCACGCACAGAGCAAACCGCAATGGCCGGTCCACGAAGAAGAAGCAGATCATCACCGGGATCGCGTAGATGAAGATCATCCTCACCGGGTCGCCATCCTTCAAGGAGAACGTGTGCTTCAGCTTGGCGACCAACCCATTCTCACCGGCGAACCATTCCGTCAGTTGGAGTTCACGCAACTGCCAGAACGCGATTCCGACCAGGACGGGGATGATGAGGTCCAGGAACAGACGCATTCGTTGCTTCGACCAAAGTGTGCCGACGATGGCCCAGGGGAGGACAAGCACCGACAGAGTGAAAAGAAGCACGGCTCGAAGCCACTCCGGTGTCTTGTGCCAGAGACGCTGGGAGAGTCCGAACGGAAGTTGTCGATTCTGGGCATACCCTTCGACCGCGCAGACCCCCACAACCCCGACACCCACTCCGGAGAGCAGGATGATGAACAGCCACTTGCGCAGCCCGCTGTCCTCCGCGCCGAGTTGGTAAATCACCACCAATCCGATCAGCAGTGTGATGCTGAGAGTGAGCACGCAGGCGAACTCCACCCAGTCGTAGATCTTGGAGGTCGAAGCGCCCGCGGGTGGGACCGCTTTGCCATTGAGTTCAGTGGAGTCTGAGGACTTCTCGCCGAGCAGACGCGGCACCATCAAACACGCGACGATCAGAGCCAGCGGGTATTCATAAGCGTGAGGGAACACCAACGGCGCGACCAGCGAGTTGAAGATGCCTCCGAGCACTCCTCCGAGGGACATGATGAGGAAGTATGTCGTCAGGTGTTGAGGGCTGGGGCGGTCGCGTGCCAGTTCGTAGTGACACATCAAAGCCGCGGCGAAGAACGTCAACAGATGCAAGAGCAACTCCAGGCCGACTCCGATGGGCGGCTTGGAGATCATGACGAACACCAGCAAGAGGATCATGACCGGGGCGAGGTTGCCGATCAGCACGCGGAACCACGGAGGCACCCGACCGAACGCGATGATGAACGTGATGAGATACAGAGCCAGTGGCCCAACCCACAACAGCGGGATGCTCGCGATGTCGGTTGTCATGTGGAACGTCACGCCAAGCATCAGACTGCTTGGCACAAACGCAAGCGCCGTCCACTTGGCCATGCGTGCCCAGCTTGGAGGAGGTTCGCTCCCGGCCGAAGGAGCGACAACAGGCGTTCCCTGAGGGTTTTGCCCGGTTTGCACTTTGCTGGTGGTGGGTGTGGGGGGCACGCCCAGTGGATTGACCGCGGCCTTTCCGCAGAACGCGATCAACCCAATCAAAGCCGCGAAGCCCGTTGCGAACAACCACGTCTGCCCGCCCTGCGAGAGATTCGGTTCGATAAACAACGGGTAACCCAGTAGCGAGATCAGGCTGCCGAGGTTGCTCGCGGCGTAAAGGAAGTACGGATCGCGCGCGGATGGGTGGCCGGTATAAGTGAACCACTTCTGAAGCAGAGTCGCGGTGGTCGAGATGACGAAGAACGGAACGCCAATCGCGATGGTGAGAATCGTCAGCACACTCAGGATGGGGCTGGATTCATCGGTCGGCGCGAGACTTTCAACAATCGCAATCGGGGTGTGTCGAGTGCCGACGGTAATGGCCAGCGCGAACATCAGTATGGGCAGCGCCAACACGCCCAGGTGAATGATCCACTGTTGCTTGGGGCTTGCGTGTCTGGTGAGCCGGTCCGCGTAGAGGTAGCCGAGCAACAACAGCGCCTGGAAGAACACCATACAGGCGTTCCAAACAGCCGGGCTACCGCCCAACAACGGCAGCACCAACTTGCCGACCATCGGCTGAACCATGAACAAGAGCGACGCGCTGACAAACAGCGTGACGGCAAACAACATCGGCACGGGGAAGCACTCCAGATGCGGTAGCTCAGGCGTGTTCTCTCGAAGTGTATCGAACCCGTGGGCAAGGAGTAGTTTCGGTGAAGGGAAAGCTACTGGCGAACCGCGACCGTGACAGTAGTATCAAGTTGGGACAGGGGGCACGGCATGGTGTTTTCAGCCCACCTCAGCCAACTTCCTGCGGTCAGACGAGGGCGCAGGCCAGGACTCCACAGAAGCGCTACCCTGCACCCCACGCCCCGCCAAGTGAGCGAGGCGAGGACCGCGAAAACACGCAAACCGAGGATGGCAACTGGCATAGACAGATGTTCACTTTACGTGTAGATTGGGGAGTGGGTTGGGAGCGATCTTTGA
>JAKEEV010001368.1 GCA_022616395.1 Planctomycetia bacterium
GGTCGCCGCGATCTCGGCGTCATCTGTGCTCAATCGAAGGAAGAGATCTGTGACGCGAGCAAGGATCGGTCCCCAGGCTTCAATCTCACTGCGATATCGCCGAAGGGCATCACGAAGAGTTGGCCCAGTTCGCACCGCGAACATGCGGCCAACTTTTTCTTCGCGCAGAAGGCCGTTGTTCACGAGCTTCGAGATCATCGGCTTGATGTCGTGAGAAAACGGTCCGAAGCTCCCGCGAGAGTAGGTTAGCTCGGTGGGCAGGCCTTGGATCGTCGCAAAGTACGCAATTTTTTGAAACGTCACGCGCCCGATTGGCCAATGACAAGGCTCTCGCTCGATCTTCGCGACCACAGATGCCAAGGCCACCCATGCCGCGGGAATGCGAACATCCTCATCGCGCGCTTGTGTCGCCGGCGCGAAGGCGACGTCCGCGCCCAGAAACTCAGGTTTGAGCTCCTCGCGTAGCGCGCCACGGGGAGCGAAGAGCTCAACAGGAATTTCGAATCGGGAGAGGTGACGATAGAGAGTTGGACCGACGACGCGCCACTCGAGCTGACCGTGGCCGCAACCGAGTGGCGGCAATGCGAGCGAAGTAATGCCCCATTCGCGGTAATGATCTTGAAGATACCCGAGGCCGTTGGTGATGTCGGTGAGTCGCGAAACGGATCGCCAATGGTCCTTCGTCGGAAAGTTCAAAACCCACGGAGGAATAAGCGTCCGGTACAAGTACGGTTCACCGAGTCGGATCTGTCCTCGCTGGCAGCGACCGACGTAATCCTTGTACATCTCCGGAAATCGCTTCTTGAACTCGAGCGCTATCCCTTTGCCCATGACGCCAACACAGTTAACTGTGTTGACCAGCGTTTGCGCCCCCGACGCAAACATGTCTCCGACGCAAACTTCAACGGGCACAATTCGATCTTACAAGAAGAAGAGATCCGCGTGTATCGAAACTGATAAGCCCGGCGCGGCGGCAATGATCGCTGTTTGAGCGGCTTGGCACGACACGTAC
>JAKEEV010001369.1 GCA_022616395.1 Planctomycetia bacterium
AAGCGCACTTCGAGCCACGCGCGCCGGAATGCTGCTTCCGCCACCGCGACCATCAGCCCAATGCAGAAGCCCAGCACCAGCCCGCCGACCAACCGCCCCACCAAATCGCCCGACATTTGCGAGAGCAGGATAAACCCAATCGCTCCGAGCGCGCCCCCAATCGCTCCTCCAGCCAGACCGAGAGTCCACTTCATGTTCGGAATGAACAGAGACAGACCCACGCCGGCCAAACCACCCAGTAGCGCCCAGCCGAATACTCGGAAGACATGAGCGAGAGTTTCGTTTTCAGGCGCGAGGAAGAACAATCCCTGACCCGCGGCTCCTCCCACAAGCCCAACCACAAGCCCACCGAAAAGCCCCGCGGCTATCCCTCCCACGCTCGGGAGCGACCCGCGCAGATAATGATGCTGACCCGCGAGCAGAGCCAAACACACCAGCGCGGCAATCGCGGCAGTCCAGATCCCGCTTGCAAGCGTGAGCCGGGCTTCTGTTCCCGAAGCAAACTGCCCGCTCGACTGAACACCTTTCACTGATGGCGGAGGAGGAGCTTCTGAGCCTTTCAGCGTTGCTGGTGCGCCAGCGGCAATCGGAGAAGGCGGCGGCTGCTTCAGGATAATCGGTTTCTCATCGGGCGCCGTGATGATGGCCGCCTCGGTGACGACTTTGCTGAATGTTGCAAGCAGAGCATCGAAGCCTTCATCTCCACGCACGACATCGCCCAGGTTGAAGTATTTCCCACCTGCTTTCCCTTCGCCCGCCGTCATGAGCGGCTTGTACACATCAAGATCCTGGCGCTGCACAACGATGTGAACCGAGTCGATCTTTGATTTCTTCAAGAGCTCCGCGGTGGCTTGCACCTTGTCCTCAACTGTGCCATCGCGAACCTTCGGGGGCG
This sequence comes from Planctomycetia bacterium, assembly GCA_022616395.1. Classification (GTDB taxonomy): domain Bacteria; phylum Planctomycetota; class Planctomycetia; order Gemmatales; family Gemmataceae; genus Gemmata. The sequence continues at coordinate 896 of JAKEEV010001369.1, forward strand.
CGTCCGTGATGAGCAGGATGATCTTCAACGCGTTTTCACGGAACGGTAGCTTGCTCGCCTCGGTGAGTGCTTCCGTACTGCTCTCTGGAATGTCTCCTCCTCCATTGGCCTTCAGACGAGACGTTTTGTCACGAAACTCCATCGCCAAGGAGGTGAACGGCTCTTCCTTTTCACCGTTCTTGAACATCACAACTTCGACCTTCTCGCCTGGGATGGTGAGATCCTGGAAAGTGACCAGTCCCAGCCGGAACTTGATTTGCGATTCGTCGAGCGTTTTGGCGAACTTCCCGATGCCGTTTTTCAAGTCGTCGATGGCCCACTGCATGCTGGCTGTCACATCCAGCACAAAGACGATATCCACGGGAACCGAAACCACTTTCGGCTTCTTCACGTCTCCCTTCGTCTTCTGAGTTGCGTTCAGCTCAGGTGCCAGCGCGTTAATTGTCAGTTCCTTCTCGCCAACCTCGGCCGTTGCGTCTGCGGAGAGCGTGACCTCAACTTTCTCGAACAGGATTGTCTCGTCGTTCGGATCCTTCTCAAGCGAGATTGACTTCGAGGTCATGGAAAATCCAGGAGGCAACGAAGTTGCAGACACTGTTATTGGCCCGGCGTACTGCCGGCGCGTGATGGTCACGGGGAGGATGCTCGTTCCGCGTTGGTAAATCTCAAACTTACTCGGAACAGCAAGCGCAATCTCAGGTGGTGGAGGAGGGGGAGCGATGACCTCAATACTGATCGAACCGGACGCGGTCACCGAACCGTTCTCGCTCGCCGCTGCGATCTTCACTTCGGACTTCCCGACGGCAGCGCCCGGAGCCGCGATCACCTTCGCCTCCGCTTCAGTTTTGTCCGCGGGGATGATGAGCGGGGCGATGACCACGCCGGAGGGGAGTTTTTCAAACGTCACGTTTACTGGGCTATTGAAATGCTCGCGAGCGATGCGAACGATGAACGTGTTATCGGAGTGAGGGTAAAGCTTCACCGAGGCGGAAGCGCCAACTGCCAGTTGCGGGACCGGCTGCGGCGGCGGTGGCTTGAGCACATGCCAGAGAAGTTCGCCAAACGCCAGCGCGCCAAGGAGTCCGCCGATGCCACCATACAGAGCAAACAGGATTGGTTTGGGTAAACCAGCGAGGAACTTCGGCGCGGGCATGGCAACACTCCGGGCGAACTCCGAGGACCGGCTCGATTACCGATCTTTCCCGGAAGACAGCCGCGGAGAGATCGACCTGAGTCAGTTTCTCTTGACCAGCCAAGTTGGTCAAGCACCTTCAGCCAGTGAGTTTCGCGGGATCAGTCCGGCGGGCCGAGATA
>JAKEEV010001370.1 GCA_022616395.1 Planctomycetia bacterium
ATTCTCATCGCGACCGGGAGCGAGGTATATCTGTGCGTGGACGCGGCGGAGAAACTCGCGGCGGAAGGGATCAAGGCTCGCGTGGTGAGTATGCCAAGCTGGGAGCTATTCGAGAGGCAAGACAAGGCGTATCGCGACTCGGTTCTTCCGCCTTCGGTTACGGCTCGCGTGTCGGTGGAAGCAGGAACAGTCTTCGGCTGGGAGCGCTACGTGGGCACGACCGGCTCGCGTGTCGGGATGCGCTCCTTCGGAGCCTCGGCACCAGTAAAAGACGTGCTGAAACACTTCGGCTTCACCGTCGAGAACGTGTTGAAGGCCGCGAAGGAGCAAGTGGGGAAGAAATAATCAGTGAACAGTCATCAGTTATCAGTAACCAGCGAACAGCGATCAGCCATCGGTGGTCAGGGATTACTGATGACTGATTACCGTTCACTGATTACTGTTCACTGATTACTGGTTCTACTCATGGTCTGCGAACATCTGGCCGCGTTAGAACGCGAGTTAATCGCACAGGGCTTACCCGTGACCTATCGCGGAAGGGCGTGGGGTGAGAACTGCCGCGAGTGGGTGTATTTCTCCTGCGTACTCGATCTGAAGGCGCTACGGGCGCGGTTGGGGCTTCCCGATTGTGTGGAAGATCACATGCACAAGGGGACACACGACGGGAGCGAAGCCGGGTTCTATTGCTCCACCTGTCAGGATGGCGTGATGGGTTACCACCCGAAGGACGCGGGCAATGCGCGAACGGTAAGTTAAAGTAGAGACGGCCTTTCTGGGCCGTCTCTTGTCAAGACAGACGCAAGGTGCGTCGTTTGGCGGCTCAGGAGGCGAAGGTAGACCCGCGTCGTTTGAGTTTTGCCGGTGTCTGGAGTTTGGTGAAGGCGTTTTTGGTGACTCTGGCCGATCCTACGAAGAGAAATGACGAGGCGGGCCTTGAAAGTCCGCCTCGCGTCAGTTTGGTCGAACGCTACTTCTTATCCGCGGCTTCTGCCTCCCGCGGGCTGATCAAGCCATCGGCATCGGCATCGAGTTTTCGGAAGTCCTCGTCGGTTCCCAAAAACTCGCGCCGGCTCACGTCACCGTCTCGGTTGCGGTCCATTTTCTGGAACCACATCGGACCGACCGGCGGACGCGGATTCGCCATCGGCACACCGGGCCAGAAGCTTACGAACTGCTGCCCCAATCCCACGTTCGTCAGTCCGCGACGGAGAGTTGCCTGGAACCGTCGTGGGACTTCGATCGGAGAGAGGAAGCCATCCTTGTCGGCGTCGAAGCGCTCGATCAACTTCGGCAGCGCCCGAAGTTCGCGGACCGACATCCGACCGTCGCCATCGGAGTCGATTAGCCCGAACAGCCCGCGCCCGGCTTCGGCCACATCTACCGACACGATCCCGCGATCGGCTTCGGTGGCGACCGCGTCCACCTCGTCGAGAACCGCGATCAGTTCCTTCTCGAAGATCTTCCCATCCGCGTTGGCGTCGAGGAATGAAGAGAGATCGCGGAACACCACGTCGTTGTTGAACTCGGTCGAGTCGAGGTAGCCGTTGGCATCCCGGTCGAACGCGCGGAACCGGTTGAGGTAGCGCGACCGGAAGGTTGTCCGTGTGGCTTGGGCCGAAGTTCCCGCCGGGATCAACTCAAGCCGGACCCCCGGCATCTCCAGGGCCACTTCAGTTCCGCGCTCACTCGCGACCGACTTCAGAGACTTGCCGGAGGTGATAATCTTCGCGGGGCGTGTCCCGGCGGGGAGCGTTCCGAGTCGGAAGGCGAGTTCGACCTCGGGTGTGGCAGATTGTCCGAACCGGGCCAACTCCTCGGTGTCGAGTTCGCCGTCTCCGTCCTGGTCGAGAGCCTCGAACGCCTCGGGGTTGATCTTCAAATCCTTGGGCGTGAGTCGGCGTGCTGTGGACTCTGGCGCCGCAGTGGTGCCTGGTAACGTGGGGGTGCCCGGAAGCCCTCCCTTCACTTTGGGATTTGGGTTCCCCGCTGGCTTCGGTCCGTACCGGGCAAGAAGTCGCTTGGCAAGATTCGTATCAACCTTGCGACCGAGCGAGCGCAGTTCCACCCCTGGCCCCACCGTAGTTCCCAGCAACCGGCCGTCGAACTCCTCGTAGTAGTACGGGGAGATCGGACGGCGAAGAAGTTCGTCAACACTGACCATCTCGTTCTCGTCGGTGTCGAGCTTGCCGAGAATTTCGATCCCCGCGGTCAACTCCTTCGGCGAGAGCTTCTTGTCGGTGTTGGTGTCGAGCAGTTCCATGAACGCCTTGTCGATTGTTTCGCTGGTCAGTCCTCCTCCGACGCGGCCACTGAAGCCACCGAGTCGGGTGTACTGCGGGTTATTCACGACAGGCGGAAGTCGAAGCGGGCCGAGGTCGTTCTGCCGGAGGTACGCGGCGAGACTCTCGCGGGTCACCGGCGAACGGAGCGCGGGGTTGGTGCTGGCCGGCATGTTCCGACCAGTGAGGAGTGTGAGCATCGGCCGGAGCTTGCCCAGTTCCTTCGCGTCGAGCGATCCGCTCTTGTCGGCATCGAGCTTGGTGAACAGGGTGTCCACGAACCGCCCCCACGCCTCGTCAAGCGGCTTGTCGTCGGTCGTGATTTGCAAACGCATCACAACAGGCCGGTCGGGAGCAAGGTACAGCACATCGAACGGGTCTGACTTCACGCGCGGGGCCGGGGCTGGTTCCGCGGCATCCATTCCGCTTGCACACAGGAAGCCGACCGCGACAGCGAACAGAGTGAATCGCGTAATCACGACAGCACCTCCTTGATCGCAGCGGCGTTCGGCTCGACGAGCCGAATCGGACGCCCAACGTTGGAATCGTTCTGCTTGGTCGGATCGAGACCCACAGCCTCGCACACGGTCGCGAGCAGGTTGGGCACGCTCACCGGGTTTTCCTTCACTTCCATCCCATCAGGGCTGGTCTTCCCATACGCTTGACCGCCCTTGATTCCTCCTCCGGCCAGAACCGTGCTCCACGAGTTCGCCCAGTGATCGCGGCCCTTGCGGTCGGCGACGATCTTCGGAGTCCGGCCGAATTCTCCCATCCACACGATTGTGGTTGTGTCGAGTAGCCCGCGGTCGGCGAGGTCGTCCATCAGGGTCGCCCACGCCGGGTCAAGAACACCACAGAGCGCCTTCACCTGATCGAAGTTGTTGTTGTGCGTGTCCCATCCAATTCCGTTGTTCACTCCAGGTGCGGATGACAGTGTGATCTCGATAAACGGCACCCCGCGTTCAACCAACCGACGGGCGAGCAAGCACCCCTGACCGAAGAGATTCCGCCCGTACTTGTCGCGGAGCTTGTCCGGCTCCTCGGTCAAGTCGAACGCCTTGACTGATGATGAGCGCATCAGGGTGTTCGCCCGACGGTAAGCAGTGCGGTGGCCTTCACCGGCGGGGCCTGGACGGTCGGCCAGGAAGTCAGCGTCGAGTTCATCTCGGAACTCGGCACGAGTCACGCCCCGAGCTTCAGACACTCCGCTTGGCAAGTCGAGGTCTTGCACCTTGAGCAACCGGGCGATGTCCTGGTTCGCGTTGGGATTCGGAATGTCTGTCGCGCCATCGGCGACGACGAGAGGAGCGTATCGCGGACCGAGGAAGCCAGGGCCATACGCTTCGGGACTGAGGAACCGGTACGGAGCAATGCTGATGAAACACGGCAACTCGGCGTCTGGCCCTTCGAGTTCCTTCCCGACGAACGACCCTACGGCCGGGTATCGGATCGGCCCACCAGGGACGCGGCCTGTCCGCATCAGATAGCTGCCGCGGCCGTGGTCTGCCTCTTTCGTGGCCATTCCGCGCAGGATCGCCAACTTGTCAGCCCGTTCGGCGAGCTTCGGCAGGTACTCGCTAATCTGTAGCCCGGGAATCTTGGTGTTGATTGCCTTCACGGGGCCGCCGTTGGCGTGTTCGGGCTTCGGGTCCCAGGTGTCGAGTTGGCTTGGCCCGCCGTTCATCCAAAGCAGAATGCACGACCGCTTGGGCTTCACCTTCTTCTCTTCCGCGGCACGAGCGAGTTTGCCCATCCAGCCGGACATACTCGCTCCGCCGAGGCTCACCGCCCCGGCCCGCAGAAAATGCCGTCGCGAAATGTCACGAAACTCGAACATAAGTAATCTCCGGTGAGAGATGATCGGGTGTTTGGGCGAACGGCCAGCGTTAGCTGGCTGGTGATTCCGAAGACCAGCCGGCTCACGCCGGCCGTTCGCCGGATCAATGATTGAAGACGAATTCAGCGCTGTTCAGAAGCGCCCAGAACACATCAGCGAAGGCTTCGGTTTTGCGCTTCTTCGCATCGTCACCTGTCGCGGCTTTCTCGATGAACGCCAGCGCCTTGTCCATCTCCTTGGCAGTCGGCATGCGAGAGAGAGTCGCGAGGTACATCGTCTCGATTCGCCCGCGGTCGGTCAGGAACGGAGCTTCGAGAACCGCACTCAACAATTCGCTTCGCGTCGGGCTGGTCGCACCCGCCACGAACTGACCGTTCATCAGTGTGAGTGCCTGGATGATGGACGTCTCGTATTCGGTGGACTTGACGGTCTGCTGGCCGAACTTTGTCAGGAACTCCATTCGAGCCGATCCTCCGTTGTAGATCGCGAATGGATCTTCGCCAAGCGCGTCTGATTGACCGGTGGCGGTCGCGAGGCTGTCGAAGAGTTGCTCGCCGGTCAGCCCGCGAAGCGGATGGCGAGAAAACAATGGTGCAGCCCCCTTTCCGCGACTCGAAAGTTGATACGCTCGCGAGCCGACAATCGCCTCGACCAACACTTTCAGATCGTACTTGTTGGCAACGAACGCCTTCGCCAGTTCGTCGAGCAATTTCTCGTGGTGAATCACCGTGTCCTGCCCGCCGGTCATCTCGTCCACCGGTTCGACCAACCCCTCACCGAAGAAGTGCGCCCACACACGGTTCACGGTTGCCCGCGCGAAGTACGGGTTGTTCTTCGCGGTCACCCACTCAGCGAGCGTCTGACGCGGACCAACCTTGAACTTCCACTGCGGCTCGGTCCCGTCCGGGAAGGTCGCCTGAACCACCTTGTCGGTTCCGGGAATGGCAAGTTCGCGGATGTCGAGAACTTCCTTCTCGGGGTAGAAGACCCCGTCTCCGCGATTTCGGGTCCGAATGCC
>JAKEEV010001371.1 GCA_022616395.1 Planctomycetia bacterium
AAAACAGTGCCGCTCGGCAAGCGGCACCTACTCTGGCGGCATTCGCCCAGCCAACGCCAGAGCCACACCCGCAGCGCACACCGTCACGAAGCTCAGAGCCAAACTTACGAGGTGCCACGACGCGAACGCTGCCTTCGCCGCGGAGGCGATGGCGGTGTCCGGGTCGAAGCGCGCAAGCCGCAGTTCGCTCACATAGTCCGAGATCGGCCAGCCGATTGCGATTGTCGCCAGCGCAAACGCGATCACATATACACGCCAGCGATGAACTTTCTTTCCGCCCTCCGCGTTCCACCAACTCAGCGCGGTAATCAGCGCGATTACGCCACACATGGCCTGAAGTGCGAAGTAGCGCGGAAATACAGGCCCCACGGCGGAACCTGCAAGAGCGCTTGCCAGCGCGTCCTTCCGCTCTTGCGATGCGTCCGGGGGAATGATTGTCTCGTTCGCGGTGCGGTCGGATGGCCCGGCGTTCACCACTTGCTTGAACGATTCAAAAATGGGCACCGCCGCCACGAAGTTGAAGAACGCGGCCCCGCCAAACCACATCCCGAGAGCGAGCACATGCAGTCCGCGAAGCACTGGTTGACGCATGGAGAAATCTCCGATCCGGTTTTCGGTCCCGGCAAGAAGCCGATTGATATTCGCGCGGTGTTTGGCAAACACGATCCCTGCACCGACGAGCAGATACAGGGTTACTGGCAGGTTTTCGTTCGCGAACGAGGCGGGAGTGAGTAGCAGGTGGGCAATTACCAGCATCGTAACCGCCGTCAGCGACGCGAGCGAGACAATTCGCGTTGCCAACAGCACCGTGACCCACGCAAGCACAGCCAGAGCCGCTGGCCCCGGAACAAGCACGAAGATTGTGCCCGCGCCGGTTGCTACGCCCTTTCCTCCGCGAAAGCCGAGATAGATCGGGAAGAGATGACCCAGAAACGCAAGAGCTGCTGCACCGACGCGAAGCACATCCGGCTGACCGAAGGCGTTCTCCGCGCCAGGCGCAAGCGCGCGAGCGAGGGGAACCGCGATCACGACCGGTATCGCGCCCTTGAGGAAGTCCAGCACGAAGACCAAAGCGCCGAAGGTTCGACCAAGCACGCGGGCCGCGTTGGTCGCTCCGATATTCCCGCTGCCTGCCTCGAAGAGATTTACCCCGCGTGCCCGGCCAATGAGATAGCCGAACGGAATCGCGCCGATGAGGTAGGCAACGACCAGCGGAATCGCGGCAGCAACGGAAGACGGCATGAAGGGATTGTAGAAAGCGCCTCTGCGTGCTGTTCAGAGTAGTAGGCATTCGCTGGGTGCCGTTCTTAAAGGCAACGGCACACGGCGTGTGCCTACTACTTTGGTTACGCCGCTCGCTTGGTCTTGCGCACTTCGCGGAACACATCGAGCAGTGCCTGATAGTGATGCTCGAAGGTCCACTTCGTGCCAGTTTGACGAGCGGCCGTCGATGCTTCCGCGCGGTAAGCGCGATCCGCGAAGCGCATCATCGCTGCAGCTAGTTCCGGCGCGTTGTGCGGATCAATCACCAGCCCATCAGTCGGAGGAGAGAGCAGTTCGTTTGCCCCGTTGTAGCGCGAAGTGATAACCGGTAACCCACACGCGAGCGCTTCCAGCGCAACGAGCGAACACGGATCGTAGAACGTGGGGTGAACGAGAAAATCCGCCGCGAAGTAGCAATCCTTCGGGTCGGCGCGGTGACCGAGGAAGATCACATGATCCGCCACGCCCAGCCTTTCGGCTTGCCTCTGATACGGCCGGAACTTCGGATGCCCCACCACAACTAACCGGAACGGTTTGTCGCGCGGAACGAGTGCAAGCGCATTCAACAGCGGTGAGAGTCCCTTCAAGCGGTAATTCATTGCAACGAACAGCCCGACCGTTTCCTCTGGAATCACTCGCCACCGGCTGCGTTCCACATGTCGGCGCTTGAGGCGATCATCCGCCGCGAAGCGCGCGGGGTCGATGGCGCTACGCACCACGCGGACAGATTCCGGCGGGATTCCGTAATACTCCTCAAAGTGCCTCTGAACCATGAAGCTGTTCGCAACGACGAGCGGCCGATTCGGGCTGAGATACTGCTTGCGTTCCAGCCGCGCGAACGACCATGCGGCCGGGTCGAGCCACTTGCCGATCACCGCAAGCGCGCGCGAGAAGCGATCCGGGAACTTCAAGAGGTTGTGCGCGGCGCTGGCCGCGTGTAACCCGCCCTGCGGGTAAAGCACATCCTGGCCCCAGGTCTTGTCGAAGCCGATGCTCACATCATGATGCTGATTCGCGAGTGCTTTTTCACACGCAGCAGCGAATCGCCACGGGCGCAGGAATCGCGGGCCACTTGCTTCAATCCGGTGGAAGTGAGTTGCGGCCGGCAGTGCGCTTGAGTCCCATCGCGAAGCGTAGAGATGAACCGCGTGACCATCGCGAGCCAGTCTGCGCGCCAGATCGCCGATGTACGTCTCAGCTCCTCCGCGCGCCGGCAGCACACTCTCGTAACACAGCGCGATGTCCATATCGCGATACTCCCGGCTTCTGATTGTCGTCCTCACGCTCCGCGTGAGGTGCATAAGTGTGGTCCGCTCGCGGAGCGAGCGGGTTCAAATCTCGCCGCTTCGCGGCGACCTCACGCGGAGCGTGAGGACGACAATCTGACACGCAGAGCGTGAGGACTACAATCTGAACGGCACGGCGGATGGTTTCCGCTTGTTGTGCCTCCGATAGAGCTTCCACTTCCAACTCACCAGCGAACGCAACCACTCGCCGGGACGCTTCCCATCTGGCCAGTTCTGGCAGTAGAGTTTCCAGAACCGCAAGCGGTCACGCGCCGTCACTCCTGGCACTTCGGAGGAGAACCAAAGCTGCGCCAGATCCTTTGCTTGCCACCAGAGAGCAGTGAACGTGTGCCGTGAGAGTCGGTGCAGGTCGATCATCACCACGCGGTTCGTCCAGTCGGGCGGGACAGTTCGCGTAAGCGATTCGGGAATGTAGAAGTGGCAGAAGTAGAGGTCTTTGTGGAAGACCTTTCTGCGATGCAGTTCGTGTGCAAGTCGAGCGAGTTCGGCCGTCAGTCCGCGTTTCCAGCGCGCGAAGGACATCGCATCGAGACGCTTCGAGGCGAGCGGAACGGCCTCGTGTAGTGGCAACATGCCGTGCAACTCTTCGACCGCGAGGAAGCCTTGCAGCTTCCCCCACGGCCCGACGAACTGCCCGGCCGCGACTGGCCGCGGAACGGGGAAACCCTGTTCCTTCGCCCAGCACAGATGTTGCCACTCTTGAAGTCCCGGCGACCATGCGTGACTCGGAAACAGCGTCGCTAACAGTCCGTGCCATCGCGACAGTTGGTAATGGCGTTTCAAGTAAACGCTCAGCGTGTCTGGGCCATCGGCGAATATCTTGCGACCGATGGACCGGCCCTGTTTGCGGTGTTCGCGGTCGGTGAGCGGCTCGGTCATGATGCGCTCGGGCCAGCCATCGCCCGCGAATCGACACCAGTCGGCCTGAGCGCGCAGGAGTTTCACTCCGCGACACAATCGCCGCCACAGAGACGAAACCGGATCGCCCACCGCCGGCGCAAGCCGCGTCAGATCACAGTCGAGCGAACTTCGCGAATGCGGATTCATCCCACTCCCAGAAGTCGAGTCATCAGACGGAGATCATGTTGGCGCGCTGAGTCACTCACACGCCGAACGAGTTTCACTTGCCGCGGATCACCGAGCGATACACGCCCTTCATTCACCACAAACGCCACGAGCGGATCGCCAATCAACCGACAGCCAGCGTCGTGCAACTTCCGCAAGCAAAGCGCGAGATCGTTGAACACCGCGCGCCGGTCAGTTTCGGAAGCCGCAGTCAACCACTCTTTCATCGGCACGCCGACCGGAGCTTCGTGAAGCGCAAACCAGTCGCTCGCCATCGCGCTTGCGAACCGCTGACCGAACGCGAGCAATCGCGGAGCAGGGATGCCGTAGCGTTCGAGGTGGAACAGCACGCGGCCGAGCGTGACTCCCGGCGACCGCCACGGAGTTTCGCGCACCCACGCGCTGAAGCGCCCGAAGAGGTCCGAAGTATGCCCGCGAATCAGGATCGCGTCTCGCCCGGCGAAGCGGAGACGCGAAACGCCGTCCGGCCAGGTTCCATAGAACGGAGGAGCAAGCGCGGGCTTGGGCCACACCGCCGCGACTTCGGGAATCGCGCAGACCGCTTCGCCAGCGACCCACACCAGCCGCTGCGCGCTTGCGTCGGGCAGTTGAAGCTGATCGCGAATCGACCGGCGCTTGGCGAAGCGTGAAGAGGCTCGAAGGATCGCGGGGAGGTGAAGATTGTAGTCCTCACGCTCCGCGCGAGGTGTATTTCCAGACGCAACATAAGCCCTCACCGCCCTCGCACGTTCACTCGGCGATGCAAGCGGTTCCGCGAGCGAAGCGTGCAGTGCGGCAAGCGCGTTCACTCGGTCTTTTTCGCTCACGTTCGTCGTTCGGGTGGCCGATTGCCAGTCGAGGAACGTGACCGTGTGTGTGTGTGGGTTCACCAGGATGTGTTTGGCGCTCAGGTCAGGCGTGGAGAAACCGGCCGCGTGGATCACGGCAATTGATTCTCCGATTCGCGTGGCAAGGAGTCTTCGTTGGGGAAGTGACAGCGTGTTGTCACTGAGTGCGCGGCGAAGATCAATCGCGTCGGGGACTTCTTCGACAAGCAAAAACGCGCGGCTTTCGTGTGTGCCGAAGCAGGCCCAGCGCGGAACTGGCAGTTCGCACGATGCGAGTTGCTTCAACATCTCCGCTTCGCGCTGGCATCGAGCCGACCAGCCGAAACCGGCGAGCCGATTTCGCAATTGTTCGCGCCAGCCGACGACATGCTGCCGCTTCAAGTAGAAGGCGTGCTGTGCGCCGGGAAGTTCCACACGCAGTACGTGTCTATCTGGATGTCCGCTCACCACTTCCCCCGGCAACTCCAGGAACGAGGTCGCGGAGTTCAACCCAAGCCGCGCGAACAGTTCCGCGAATGCCGGATTGATAATCACCCCGCGCGAATCGGGAGGAGCAACTACAACTTGCGGCTCGCGCAAACGAACGCGCGGGACTCGGGCGACTTTAAGCGGCACGAGAACCCTCCCCGCTTGCAAGTAATCGCATCGCGGCTCTGAAAACTTCGGATGGAGTGAGTTCGCGCATGCAGCGGTGATGCCCAAGCGGGCAGACGCGCTCTTGACACGGCCCACACGGTAACTTTTTCTGCAAGTGAATTTCCTTTGCGTAATAAGTGTCGGTCCATTCGATGTGAGTCGGACCGAAGAGCGCAATTACCGGGCGGTTGAAGGCTGCCGCGAAGTGTCTCGGGCCGCTATCGGTGGTGATGAGCAAGTCGGTACGCTTCACGAGGGCTTTGGTCAATCCGAGTGACAACGCGGTGTCAGCGAGCGAGAAGACATGCGGGCTACGGCTCTCGTCCGCGATTCGTCGGGCCAGGTCGCGTTCACCTGG
>JAKEEV010001372.1 GCA_022616395.1 Planctomycetia bacterium
ACCAAGACGGAGAAGTCAGACAAGGTGCCCGCGACTCCCTCCGCGACGATCAAGCCGACCAAGCCGACCAAGTCGAAGTCGAAGATCGACCTGAAGCCCGCGCCTCAGCCGGAAACTCACCCCGAATCGAAGTCGGAACCCGAAGCCAGGTCGGAAGCCAAACCGGAGTGAGGCGAAAGCGGTCAACTCGGGCGACACTCGCACCTACGGCTTGCCCGGCCGCGGCGGAGGCGCGATGCTGGCTTCCTGTTCCCGCTCTCGCTGCTCCCGGAGCAATTGCTCTTCTTCCGCCGTCCACGGCGTCCCGCCGATGGAGTTGATGACGAGTTTGGTTGTGCCGGTGGGGGGCTTCGCCTCCTGATAGGTGATCGTCAGCGGCTTCCCGGCTCCGAATGCACCCTCAACCTTCATCTCGACCTTGCCCGGTAGCTCCGCCAACCGCCAGAGCATTCCAGCCTTGCCACCGTTCATCGTCGGGTTGTACCGGCGGTAGATCAGAAGGGTACGATCCCCGACCTTCACCTGCTGGATGACGGGCCACTCCTGCTCGTCCGGCGGTTTCAGGGACTCAGCCCCTTCCAACGGGATCAACTGATTCACCAACACCGCGTCTTCGGGAACCGCGACCACGTCCAACTCGACCGGCGGTGATGTGATCGTCTTCCCGTCGATCTTCAGCGTCGCTTCGAGTCGGTATCGTCCGGGCGCACCGAGTGTGAGGAAGTACCCGAACTGCTTGAAGGAGAAATCGAGGGACGAGTATTCGCCCGGTCGGAGCGTGATTTGCGTGAACGGATCGCGTACCGGAGACCGAAGACCTCCCAAGGTCGGACGGGGATTGCCATCAGGTTGGATGACGCGAAGTTTTAAGTCTCTCTTTCGGTTGGCGATGTTGAGTGGGTCATGTGTTCGTGTTTCCTTTGAGAAGTTCATTAACATGACATTGAATCGCACCGGTTCGATCATTTCCCCCGCGAGGTAGGGACCGCGAACGGAGAAGTTGTGAATACGGAGACCCCACCCATCTTTGTCGAACGGGGTTGGCAGATAAGAGCCGAGGCCCGACAACGCGGTGGTTAGGAGTAGAGTGATTGTCGGAATCATTGGTCTGGCGTCCGAGAAGCAGTGCCATCACGGTTTGACCGGCCGCGGAGGAGGGGCGATGCGGGCCTTTTCCTCCTCTTCGCGTTCCCTCCGCAACCGCTCCATTTCCGCGGTCCAAGGCGTCCCACCGATCGAGTGGATAACGAGCGTGGTCGTTCCGGTTTTCGAGTTCGTGTCCGCGTACTTGATCGTTATCGGATTGCCGAACCCATACACCCCTTCCACCGACATCTCCACCTTGCCGGGGAGTTCGGCCAAGCGGGTCGCAGGCGCGCCCCTGTAGATCAGGAGCACCTTTTTCCCCACCTTGACCTGCTGAACGCAAGGTCGTTTGGAAGGATTCTTTGGCTCTGAATCGAGAGCGACCGGAATGCTGGCCAACACCGCCTCCGGTGGGATGTCTACCACGTCAAACTCCATTGGCGGGGAGGTGAGTTTCCGCCCGTCGATAGTCCACGTCGCGACGATCTGATACCGGCCGGCCTTGGTCAGGCTCCACCAGTCTCTTAACCGGAAATCCTCAGTCGCGAATTCGCCCGGACGCAACTTCAGTTCCGCCGTGAACGGGTCACGTGAGAACCCGTGGTGGGGGCTCGGGAGGGGTGGCACGATCCGCTTGCCGTCTGGGTTGATAATGTCGTAGACCAGTTGACGCGTGTTCATCGCGACAACGAACGGATCATGCACCAGCGTCGCCTTCGAGTGGTTCACGAGCGTGATATTGTAGCGAACGTCGATGTTCTCTCCGACGAAGTACGGACCGCGATCTGACAGGTTGTGGACGCGCAGTCCGACCCCGTCCTTGTCGTAAGGGCTTGGAAGCAACGGAGTCACTGCCAAGACCAGAGCCATTGTAAACCAAGTGATGAGTTGCATCGCGAGTGTTCCTCCTCGCGAGTCACGGCTTGCCCGGCCGCGGAGGCGGCGCAATGCGGTCGTTGGGATCGTCTGGTGGCGGTTGGGGAGCGAGATCGATGGAGCCACCCCGCGAATCGATGATGATGATGCGCTTGCCCGTTGGGGATTTCTTGTCGTCGTAGGTGATCGTGAGCCGTTTCCCCATCCCGTACTCTCCCTCGACCTTCATTTCCACCTTTCCTGGTAACTCCGCCAACCGGAGGCAGCGATCCACCCGATCCCCGTTCTTCGTCCCTCCCCAGAAGGAGCGATAGAACAGGAAGACTCGGTCACCCAATTTGACCTGTTGGACGAAGGCCCGGTATTGGTCGTCCGGCTTTCGTTTCGCTTCAAGTTCGTCGAGCGGGACAGTGTGGCTCGCCAGAATGTCGGCGGCGTCTGGCTTGACAACATCCAGCACCCACGGAAAGGCAGCGACCTCCCCTTGGGGCGTTTTGAACGTCAACTGGGCCTGATATTTGCCCGGTTCAAATAACTGACGGTATCCGAAGGTGCGCAGCGCCAGTTCGATGGACACGGACTTGCCGGCTTCTAACTTCACCCACGTCTCCGGCCGCGTTGGTCCGTCAGGTTCAAAGTGACATCGCACCCCTCGCCCGTCGGGATACTTGAGCCCGACGTGCAGTTCCGATGAGCGGAGTGCCAGACCGAGCGGCGGATACTGGCGTGCTTGCTCAGTCTTGTTTATCAGCGTGATCTTTACCCGGATGTTCTCGTAGGTTTCGCCGACGATGTACGGGCCAGTCGTGAGACGCTCAACGCGCAGCCCCCACCCGTGGGCGTCGTACAGGTTGGGAACGACCACCGCCCAAGAGGCCACGATGTACGCGACAAACGTCGATAGAGTGATCATAATCCGCCTTTCGGTTAAGGGGTGATCCCCTGATTCTGCTTGACCTTCATTTCCTGCTGCACCACGGGAAGGATTGTTACCGTGGCCAACTCGCGGTTCTTCTTCGTTGGCACTTTATACATCAACTCCGCCTCATAGGTGGCGAGTGGTCCATCGACGTGTTCCTGGGCATTCCACACACCCACGCTCACCCGCTCGAATAGCATGTGTGTGAGTTCGTGAGCCACCACGGTCATGAAGGCTTCGGGGATGTTCGTCACCCCGTAGGCGTTACCAGGGCCGTACTTCGTGTTCAGTTGACTGGTGGCGATGAGCGTGCCGCGCTCCAGAATCGGAGTGGTGTCGTACGTTTCAGCGGAATCCCCGATTTGCAAACCTGTATCAACGAACAATAAGTGGACGAAATCCGTCGCCAACTGGGAAGTCACGGCTGCCCGCGCAGACGCAGTGTCCCGTGTCGCACCCAGCGAACCCGCGTTAATGACGGCAGGAGCATTGTAGGCGACCTCATCGAAGAGGTAGTACACGTAGATGCCGGCACCTCGAGGAGCGGCAGGGTTCGGCATACCGAAAGGCGCGTGGCTGAACACACTCGCCGCGCCATTGAGAACGCCGGCCAACCCACCAGCCGGCACGTTGTTCAGAACCTCTGCGCGATCCACCTCCAATAGGATTTCTTTCCGCGCCGGGTCGAGGCGGATGTGACCGCCGGCGTGTCCGTTCGCTCCGTTCCCGTCGAGACCGCCACCATCCAGGATATACCCCCGGTACTCCTCTACGATGTCGTGCGCGTCCCCCTTTTCGCTCTGATCCACCAGAGGTCTGGTGGCCTGCGGCTTGCCATCGGGGTCTTCCAACTCGGCGTCCCGGTATGTGTTCGTGGCCGGGTCGTAACCTGGGGTGAAGTGGGTGAGCGCAGCCGAGACGGTGAAGGCCGGCAGGTTGTACTGCGTCGTCCACCGCTTGCCCATCTGGATTTCCCACTTGTCCGCGAAACCATCGAAGTCGGTGTCCTTCGGCAAGATCAGTTTGAGAGTGTAATCGGGTTGCGCGCCCCCAATGTACACGCGAGCCTCGACTTGGGCCGAGCCGCCGTAGTCCTTCGCGTAGAAGTTCACCCATGTCTTCGTGGCCTCCATCTGCCCACCAGCGGGCGCGTTGTCTGGACCGGCAGTGCCTTCCGTGCTGGTGCGGGTGATGGTGTAGATGTTCTGCCCGTTGTTACGGTAGTTCTCGTGCTTGTGGAACGAGTAGTCCTCGTGGGTTGTTGGGGTCAGGAGGCTCGCGTGGGTTCGGTTGGCCGCGTAGCCCTCCAGAGCAGACACCGCATTTACAACGAACTCAACCTTCGTCACGTTTGCGTTGTTGAGGCCCACGCCATCGAGAACCAGTTTCATCCGCTGGCCCGCGTAGGTGTCGGTGTTGAAACTGTTCCCCGTCGAGACCTTCTGAACGTTCCCTTCATAGCCGGGCAGGTAGTCCGCGGCCCCGTCCACCGTGTCGAGCAGGTCGTTGTCCGCGTTCACGTCCAAGTCGAACGCGATTGGGTACACCTGCGACTTGGGAATGGTCACCCTCTCGGGCTTGATCGTGTTTGACCACAAGAGTTCAACTTGTGCGCCCAACGTTGCCTCGAAGTATTCCAGTTTGATGTCGTACATCTTCCCGGCTTCCATCGCGATAGTGATGGTACTGGCGTGGAGCGCCGGTGGGTGAACTTCCCAGTCGGGGATCACCAGTTGC
This sequence comes from Planctomycetia bacterium, assembly GCA_022616395.1. GTDB lineage: Bacteria > Planctomycetota > Planctomycetia > Gemmatales > Gemmataceae > Gemmata. The sequence continues at coordinate 4,619 of JAKEEV010001372.1, forward strand.
CC
>JAKEEV010001373.1 GCA_022616395.1 Planctomycetia bacterium
GTCGAACCGCCGGCGTCAGCCGGCTGGGTCAAACCTCCACAACGCCAATATCTCTTCCTGCACCCCAACAAACTGCAAGGCAACAAACAGCAGGCGATCCGTGTCGCTAAATGGTTTCTGCCCCGGAACTTGGAACCTGCCTTTGGAACACTTCCACACGGCACGAGGGCGTTTTGCGTTCTAAGCTTGTGGCACTCGCCTGCACATGAATTGTCTGGAAATCCTGTCATGCAACTGTTTTGCCCGGCTTGCCATGCCGCGTTTCCCGGAACGCAGCGCTGTCCGCAGTGCGGCGGATTACTGCTGATGCCGCAAGAGGCCGCGGAAGCGGTCGCGCAATCGAAGGCTCCGCTTCCGCCCATCCCGCAACCGACACAACTCGGTCGGGTGACCGTCGGCTCGGTGTTCGCGCTGGGGATGTATTTGGGTTTGCGGAAGCTCGCGACGGGCGTCGTGCTGGTGTCTCACAGCGATCCGGAGGGCTGGTGGGGATCGTTCGATGGGCTGTGTGTGATCTGTGGCGCTCAGGTGATCGCGGTGATTTTCGGAGCATTGATCGCGGCGGCCGGTCGAGTTGGTGGATTCGGGTTCGGGGCGGCGGTCGGTGGGGTGTGTGGCGGGTTGTTCCTCGGCGGGGAATTGCTTGCCGGAGCCTCTCCGCAAGATCTCGTGCTTTACATGCAGCCGGTGGTGCTGACCCTGATTGGCGGAGTGGCCGGTGTTCTGGCCACTCGCATCTGGGGGGCCGTGCCGGAAATCGACATGCCGATTCCGCAGCCAAGCACGATGAGTTCGTCCCGGTTCGTGCTGGGCGAGTTCCGTCCCCCCGAACGCCCAACGGCGTGGGCACGCATTCTGGTCGGTGCTCTGATTATGGTCTCCGCGGTGATGGCCGCCGAGCAAGTCCGAAGCAAGGCTCAGAAGTATTCCGGCGGAATGCTGCACGTCAAGAGTGTCGGTCAGGGGCAATTCCTCAACTGGCAGTTGGCGGTGCTTGGCGGGCTACTCGGTGGGGTTGCGGCAAGTGCGGGAACAGGAGCCGGCATTCGCCACGGACTGATCGCCGGTGGACTGGCCGGAGTTGGAGTTCTGGGAGTCACGGCCGCGCGCGGAGAACCGCTCAGCCCAATCGCGTACTGGTTAAGCAAACTCTCGCTCGGAGAGGCTCCCCCAACCGACCCGGCGGCAATCGCCGCCGCGATGGGCGGTATGGTGCTCCTGGGCATCATGGGCGGCTGGCTCGGTGGCGTACTCGTCCAACCGATGGCCCCGCCCCACATGCGCCAGCGACTCAAGGGCTGGCTGGAGTAAAGTTGAGTAGGTGCCGCCTGCCGGGCGGCACAGGGGAAATGCGGAATGCGGAACTCGGAATGCGGAATCAAGACAGAAGTCAGACCGGCTGGTTCCTGCTCTGGGTTCGTTTCTTGGGTTTCAATTCCGCATTCCGCATTCCGCGTTCTCAAAGCCCGCCCAGCAGTGCGGGCCTACTTAAATAGCGCGATGGGGCCGGGGACGGCGAGGCGCTTCTCGGCGGCTCGGAAGAACTTCTCCGCTTCGGCTTTCTCCCCGCGGAACCATAACTGGTAGCCGAGCAAAAACTCCAGTGTCGCCTGGCCGGGATTGTCCGCGATGGTCTTCCTCAAAGCCGTGAGGTGAGCATCGAACCGGGCTGGGTTTGCTCCGTAGAGTTCCGCCGGGTTGAACGCGGAACTGGGCCAGTTGGGGTTGTGGGCAAGTCCTTCTCGGATGCGTGTGACCGCATCTGCATACTGACCAGAGGCGAACCGCGCCTGAGCCAGCAGGAAGTATGTGCGGGCATCATCCGGGTCAGACGCGAGGGCGCGTGTGAAGTGTTCCGCGGCGCGACCGTAGTCGCCACTGGCGAATGAGCCTTGAGCCAGTTTCACCAGACGAGCGGCCTCCCTCTTCGGATCGGCTTCGGGCCTCTCCACGTTCGCGGGTGCCGGTCTGACGAAGGGATTAAATGGAATGGGAGCGGGCCTCACTTCAGCCACAGATGCCACGCGTGTCACTTCGGGAATCGTTGCGGGCTTCTGAGGTGCGATCACAAGAAAGTCGCCCGGCCTTGCTCCTTTCGGGAAGAGTTCCGCGTTCGGAGGACCGCCCGCAACCGCCCCCGCGTTCGGATCGGGCACGTTCCCGCCGATGATGACCGGTTGAGGAACCACAATCACCGGCGGGCCGAACGCGCCGTATCCTCCTCCCCAATATCCCGATCCCCAATATCCCGGACCCCAGCCGTAACCGCCGTAAAACGATCCGAAGCCGACCGGCGCGAAACCGACTGGTGGAAACCGCCCGACGGTGCCGAACGGACCGACCGGCACGAACTGACCGTAGGGGTAGATGGGAACGGTGGGGAACCCGAAGAACGGTGAAGGCGAGACGAACACAGAACGCGACGAGAACCCGCCAGCGAATCCGCGCACTCGCACTCGCGAGCTGCTAAACGAGAACCCGAACCCGCTGCGATACGAGTAGCTGCTGGAATAGCCCGCGGGGAACCCGCCAACGACGAACTGAGCGCGCGCTGGGGTCAGTTCCGACAAACCTACAAGCACGCCCACAACCAGGACGAACCGCAACATGACCCGCCTCCCACTTCGGGAGTCTTCAGAGTAGTAGGCATTCGCTGGGTGCAGTTGTCTTCAGAGTAGTCATCCCGCTCCGCGTGATGTGTATTTCTCTCCGCCGCTTGCGCGTCGGCATCACGCGGGCGGAGCGTGATGACTACTCTGAAGGCACCCAGCGAATGCCTGCTACTCTGAAGACTCCCGCCGTTGCCGGTCGATTCCGCTTGTTCAGATTATCCGGCACAATGGGTGCAACCGCAACATTGCTCTGCGCGGGAAAGCGAGTTGCGTGGAGTTTGTCTTGGAGTTTCGCCAACTCCCGCAGTTTTTGCAGATTGGTGTCTGGTGTTTGTGTCAGTTCCGGGACTCTGGATATACTGAAAGTTGAACACTTTCCGCGAGCGGCGCCATGGCCCAAATCACCCGCCAGATGCTTCGCGATTACATGCACGATGCCCTCCCCGACGCGGAACTGGCGGCGGTCGAGAAGGCACTGCGCGAATCGGCCGCGCTCCGGAAACTCTATCAGGAAGTGATCGAGCAAGAGGATCGAGGCGAGCATACCGTCGGCGCGATCTGGAGGCGTGAGCGCGTCAGTTGCCCGACACGCGACCAACTCGGCGGCTACCTGCTTGGTGCTGGCGACCCCGAACAACTGGAATACATCGATTTCCATCTCAAGGTCATCGGTTGCCCGTATTGCCAGGCCAATCTCGAGGACCTGAAGAAACTCGGCAAGCCGAAGAAGTGAATCTTGGCGAACCCCGCCCGCAAGGGCGGTGGGTTGTCAGTGCCACCCGCCGCCCTTGCGGGCGGGGTTCGCCTGGGCAAGTGATGTAAGCCCGCCCGCTTGCGTATGTATTGTCTGGCGACTGCCGCTTGCGCTACACTCCACGACTCGCCGTATGACTCCACCGTTCGCCACATCACCCGAGACCTCAGAGGCGCTCGCCAAGCTGAACGTCGAACATCTGCTCCTGCCGGTGCTCGTTCAATTAGTCATCATCATCGCCGCGGCTCGCTGTTTTGGCGCTGTGGCCCGTCGACTCGGTCAACCGAGTGTGGTGGGCGAGATCATCGCGGGGTTGTTGCTCGGCCCGTCTCTGTTCGGGTGGCTCTACCCGGAGTTGTTCTCCGCGGTGTTCCTGCCCGCATTGCCGGGCGTCGAGCAATCGCTGACGGATGCCGCACTGCCCAAGATATTCACCGTCATCGCGCAGATCGGGCTGATCTTCCTGCTGTTCCTCGTGGGGCTGGAGTTTGAAGCCAATCACGTGCGTGAGAAGGGCCGCGCGGCGGTGTTGATCTCGGTTGTGGGAATCGCGATCCCCTTTGCGCTGGGAGCAGCACTCGCTCCGCTCATTCACCCATACCTGGAACCGCATCCGGCCAGCGGCGGGAAGCCCGTGTCGCTGTTGGGCCTCGCTCTGTTCCTCGGCGTGGCACTCTCCATCACCGCCATACCGGTTCTTGGCCGGATCATGATGGAACTGGGCATCACCCGCACGCGAGTCGGCGCGATCACGATCACAGCAGCCGCGGTCGACGATGTGCTCGGATGGATTCTCCTGGCAAGTGTGGCCGCGGCGGTGCAAGCGAACTTCGACCCGCTCGAAACGCTCCGCATGATCGGGCTAACGGCCGCCTTCGCGCTGTTCATGCTCTTCGCCGCGCGTCCAGTGCTGGTGAGATATTTCACACACTCGCTACGAACCAATCACGGGCGACTCAGCCCCACGGCTCTGACCGTGCTCTTGGTCGCCATTCTCCTTTCGGCCATCGCCACGAACCTGATTGGCATCTTCGCGGTGTTCGGGCCGTTCGTACTCGGCGCGGTGCTGTCCGATCAAGAAGACCTGCGCCACGCAGCGTCCGCGAAACTGCGCGATGTGGTGAACGGGTTCTTCGTGCCGGTCTTCTTCACTTACACCGGGCTTCGCACGGACATCGGAAGCCTGCACGGAGCGACGATGTGGCTTGTTTGCGGAGGCGTGGTCGTCGCGGGCGTGGTGGGCAAGCTGGCTGGTTGTGGACTGGCTGCGCGCATCAGCGGCTTCTCGTGGAAGGAAGCCGGGATCATCGGCGCGATGATGAACGCTCGCGGACTGATTGCGCTGGTCGTCATCAACGCCGGTTACGAACTGGGAGTTGTACCCAAGAGCCTCTACTGTGTGCTCATCATCATGGCCGTGCTCACCACCGCGATGACTACGCCTTTGCTATTGTGGCTGCGCAAGGGAACCGAGATCGAGGAGCCGATTCGTCGAAGTGGATTCCTGGGAAGAGATTTCACCGCGGAGAAAACAGAAGACACTTTGGACAGGATAACAGGATCAACAGAGATCAAATCCTGAATGGCGTTCATCCTGTTATCCTGTCGAAACTCTTCTTCGCGCTCTCAGCAGTGTATCCTTCTTATGAAAACGATCTGCGTCTTCTGTGGCTCCGCGACTGGCACGAATCCAATCTATGCCGAAGCCGCCCGCGAACTTGGTCGTGCCCTGGCCGCGCAAGGGTTGGCTCTGGTGTATGGCGGTGGGCGCGTGGGGCTGATGGGGCAAGTGGCAAGCGCGGCTCTTGCGGCAGGCGGCGAGGTGGTGGGGGTGATTCCTCATTCGCTGGCACGCAA
>JAKEEV010001374.1 GCA_022616395.1 Planctomycetia bacterium
GGCGAGGTCTTCGGCAGAAACAGAAGGTGGAGCGTCCATGCGCCACCGAAGATACCCGAAACTCTGGTTGTGGTGCTATCCCGACCCGTGAACGGTTACCGCAGCATGAAGCACGATAGCCCGATTCACGCTCCGGCAGAGTACATCGCCACCACCGGCACACTGATTGGCGACCGACCAAGCCTCGGTGCGTGGTTGCACTACGGGCTTGGCTCAGAAGCACGCGACTTGCCCGGTTATGTGGTGATGCTCGCGGGTGAAACCGGTCGGCAAGCTGCGTGGGCCAACGGCTTCTTGCCCGCACGCCATCAAGGAACGGTGTGCAACGCCACCGGAGTTCCGAACGCGACTCCGCTTCCTTGCACGCATCCGAAAGCGCTCGCGGGTCGGCTTGAACTCGTCGAGAAGCTCAACGCGGACTTCGCCAAGCTCCATCCCAAAGACAGCGAGATTGATGCTCGCATTCGCTCTTACGAACTGGCCGCTCGAATGCAGACCGCGGCGCCAGAGGCGTTTGACATTTCGCCCGAAACGAAACAGACCCGCACTCTCTACGGACTCGACGACAAGGAGACCGCGGAGTTCGGAACTCAGTGCCTGCTTGCTCGTCGGTTGGTGGAACGCGGCGTTCGTGTCGTGCAACTCCGTCATGGCGGATGGGATGCACACGGAGACTTGAAGAAGAACCACACTCCGCAAGCGCTGAAGACCGACAAGCCCATCGCGGGCTTGCTTACCGATCTGAAGCGCCGGGGATTGCTCGAAAGCACGCTTGTGGTGTGGGGTGGAGAGTTCGGCCGCACGCCTGCGGCAGAGAATCCCGGTTCGCCTTCACCCGGTCGCAATCACTCGCCTTCGGGTTACTGCGTGTGGCTCGCTGGTGGAGGAGTGAAGGGCGGGCAAGCAATCGGTGCAACGGATGACGTGGGATATGCCGCTGTGAAAGACCCGGTTCACCCTAACGACTTGCACGCAACCATTCTGCACGCTTTCGGCATCGAGCAGCACGCGCTCTATTACACGCACCACAACCGCAAAGAGATTGTGACCGTCAACGGCGGCGAAGTGGTGAAGAGTGTGTTTGGAAAGACTGAGTAGGACTGGCTTCCAGCCTGCCTCTTCTTGTAGGACAGGCTGGACACCTGTCTGAAGTAATGACCGGCAAGATGCCTCTCCTACATCAAAGACAGGCAAGATGCCTGTCCTACGTCCTCCGAGTGCCCCGACCGGGGCGCGAAGAGTTAGCGTCACCCCGGTGCCCGGTCGCGGTAGACCGAGCAGGATGTTCCTTCCGGCAAGCTCTGCCGATAGTGATAAGCCGCCCACTTCAGAAGCGTTTCGTCGGGATGTTTGGGATTGAGTTCGAGTTCACGTCGAACCGCTGGCAGCGCTTCAGCCACCGCGCAACCGACCATTGCGGCCAGCTTGCGAGCGAGTCGCTCCTCGCGTTCGTTCTCGAAGCTCATTTCCACTTTCTGGCGCGGGATCAGCAAATAGACCGACAGTACCAATCCGATGAACGCGGCAACAAACACCCAGATGTCCGGCATCGCGAACTCCTGGTCATTGGCGGGCGAAAACGCCCCTATTGTAACCTCTCTTCGTGCGATCCCGTCAGACTCATTCACACCGTTCCGAAAAAAAACCACAAGTCGCCGACGCGCCAGGTGGTGTGTGTGGATTACCCTGATGAGACGTTCCTTCCCAAACTCTCTGGTGGCGGCATGACGACGGCGAAGCTGTCCGACACGATCACCCGGCTCGGTCAACGGCTCCCCGGTGTTCGCGCCTCGGCCGCGACCGACCCGGAACTCCTGGCGCGCTTTCTGGCTGATCGCAACGAAGAAGCGTTCGCCCAGATCGTGCGCAGGCACGGAGCGGTGGTCTTCGGAGTGTGTCGGCGCGTGACAGGTAACTACCATCTTGCTGAGGACGCATTCCAGGCGGTGTTCGTGGTTCTGGCCGCGAAGGCCGCTTCGGTTCGCCCACGAAACGCGCTCTCTGCATGGCTCTATGGGGTCGCTTATCGAACCGCGCTGAGGGCACGCACCATGAGCGACCGCAGACGCCGACGCGAAACGCTTGTCGAGAAGCTTCCTGAATCCGCGCAGGCTGAAACTGATTCCGTCGAAGGCGCGGACATCGCGGGGTTGCTCGACGAGGAAATCGCCAGGCTTCCTGAGCATCAGCGATTGCCCGTGGTGCTCTGTGAACTTGAAGGTCGATCACGCCAGGAAGGCGCGGAGCAACTTGGGATTCCTGAAGGGACGCTCTCCAGCCGGCTCGCGGCCGCCCGCAAAGCGCTCGCCGAACGGCTGCGTCAACGGGGTGTGGTTCTCTCTGTGGTGGGTCTAACGGCTGCGTTCGGTCAGCTCGCGGAGGCAAGTGTGCCTCCTAACTTGACCGCGCGAGCCGTGGCCGTGGCAATCACACCCGGAGTCGTCCCGGCCCACGTGGCCGATCTTTCACATGGAGTCCTACGAGTCATGTTCTTCCAGAAACTCAAAGCCGTGACGCTTGTGCTTGGCTTAATCGCGATCGCGGTGTTGACCGGCGGAATGCTGCTCGCTCGTGATCGAGAACCGACCGTGAATACTCCCAGCGCGCCGACTGCCAACTTCCTGCCGGTCGGGTTCGGGGATGCGCCGAATCCAGTTCAACCAACAGCGAAGTTCGCTGACCCCAAGCCGCAAAAAGGCTCGAACAAGCTCCTGTTCTGGCGCAACGGTGATCTCGTTCTGATCGATCCCGATGGCAAGAACGAAAAGAAGATCAGTAAGGGCGGAATCAGGTATCACTCCAGCGGAGCATTGCTTTCACCGGACGGCAAGCAACTCGCGGTGCTGATTCCGGCACAGATTCTTCCCCCGCTGAAAGTCGGCGAGGAACCGCGTAAACCGGAACGCAAACTTCACGTCCGCGGACTCGACGAAAAGAAACCCGGCACCGACCTGGGCGTTCAGTGCCAGATGTATTACTGGTCGCCGGATGGAACGGAGATCGCGTGCAGCGAGTTCGAGGACGGACGGGACAAGCCACCGGACGCGAAGCACTTCCTCGTGAATGTGAAGACCAAGAAGCAAACCGATCTGAAGCTCCCGGCCGATCACATTATCACCGACTGGTCGCGCGATGGGAAGTTCTTCGTCACTACTCGCGTAGTCCCGGACAAGGAGAAGCCACAGGCGCGAATCTTCTTGATGAACCGCGACGGGACCGAACACAAGGCTCTGACAGACGAGAAGCAGATCGCGCTTCTGGGTCGGCTGTCGCCGGACGGCAAGCAGGTGCTGTTCCACATCCTCACGCTGCCGCCAAAGGAGAAACCCGGCCAGCCCAGGCGCGAACTGGCCACTGTCGATGTCGCGACCGGAAAGCTGACGAAGGTGGAGGATGTGCCACTCAACGCGGAGATTCAGGCTTCCTGCTGGTCCCCGGACAGCAAGAAGATCGCCTACACCTGGCGACAGGTTCACGAAGGCAAGCCGGAAGACGTGATCGACAAGGCAACGGAATCGCACCTGGTCATCTGCGACCCGGACGGCAAGAACCAGAAGACTCTCGTGACGGAGAAGGGACGAGGACAGTGGGTCATCACGCTGGCGAGTGTGGACTGGGGTTTCGTTGCTGATGATCCCAAGGAGGATGCGAAGACAGACGAGGAGAAGCTTCAGGGCAAGTGGAAGGTGGTCTCTGTTCAGGATGGAGGAAGGGAGGTGGAGATCGAGGATGCCACGGTGACCTTCGTCAAGGACAAGATGATACTCAAGGACGGCAATCGAAAGTTGGAAGGTCCATTCAAGCTCGACTCCACCAAGAAACCGAAGTGGATCGATGCCACCATGAGTGAGAGAAAAACACTGGGTATCTATGAACTGGACGGAGACAACCTGAAGATCTGCATCAACGAGGATCCCAACGGGGAGCGACCAACCAAGTTCGTCTCGGAAGGCGGAACGCCGAATGATGTCTTGATGATCCTCAAGCGCGAGAAGCCGTAATGTAGCGTCTGCGCGAATGATTCAGA
>JAKEEV010001375.1 GCA_022616395.1 Planctomycetia bacterium
CAAAGACGCGCCAAACCCGAGGAATGTTCAAAGGTCGCCTCAGATCGCCAACTGGCGACCTTTGCCCAAACTCTGCAAATCATGGGTTTTGCTGCAAAGGTCGCCTCAGATCGCCAAACATGTGTACCCCGGCGGGAGGACTCCACGCAGTTTGACCAAATCGCTGATGGCTGGTAACGTTCTCATCAGGAGTTGTGAATTACCTAATGCAGAAGCACCCGCTCCCTTGCGGTCGCGGCTCGTTGATTCGCCCAAACTTCAAGCATCCCAACGAGCCGCGACCGCAAGGGAGCGGGTGAAAATCCACTAACCCACGACAAACGGTGAACAAAGCCCACATTCTGCGCGAGATCAAGCGGACAGCCGACGCCAACGGCGGTGTGCCGCTTGGAATCAAGCGGTTCACGGCAGAAACGGGCATCAAACTAGGAGACTGGTTCGGGGTTCATTGGGCACGTTGGAGCGATGCGCTCCGCGAGGCGGGGTGTGAGCCGAACCAACGTACTGAAGCCTACGAAGACGAAGAGTTACTCGAACACTACGCGAAACTCGCAGCCGAGTTGGGGCGACTGCCCGCCCAAGGAGACCTTCGACTCCAAACCAAGAGGAATTCCGATTTCCCACATGACGCGACATTCAGCAGAAGATGGTCGAAAGTCGAACTTGTCGTACGCCTTCTGGCATTCTGCCGCGACCGGGAGGAGTTCAAAGACGTGGTGCGGCTGTGCGAGGAATACGCCCCACAGAGTCAACAGGAGGAGGAACCCGCACCAACTTCAGGCGAGATCGTGATGGGGTACGTCTACCTCATCAAGATGGGGAAGTATTACAAGATCGGGATGACAAACTCTGTCGGGCGGCGCGAATACGAACTCAACCTCCAGCTTCCCGAACGCACGGAACTCGTTCACGTTATCGCGACTGACGACCCCGCCGGTATCGAAGAGTATTGGCACAAGCGGTTCGCTACCAAGAACACCAACGGCGAATGGTTCTTGCTCGACAGCGCCGATGTCGCGGCATTCAAGCGCCGGAAGTTCATGTGAAGGCGCGCACTGTCGCGAATCGCGAGTTCAACCCACCGAGTTTGAACCGTGTTTTCAGCCCAACAGATCGCTGCTTGTTTTCAGCCCGAAGGGCTGGGACAGCGTAGCCCAGGGCGTTCAACTGATTGCAACGATCACAGGTTCCGTCGTCGGTAGAGGATGCGTGCAGCGTTGATCATGAGTTTGCACCACACCCACCGCTCGACCAGCCC
>JAKEEV010000248.1 GCA_022616395.1 Planctomycetia bacterium
GATGGATTCCGTCTGGGTCAATACGTCATTCTCGAACGACTTGGTAGTAGCGCGCTGGGTCGGGTGTTCAAGGCGAAGCATCGCACCATGAACCGTGCGGTGGCGATCAAGGTGCTCGCAAGCGCGTTGACCAGTACGCATTCCGCGCGCCAGGATTTTCAGCGCGAAGTGCGAGCCGCAGGCAAGCTCACACATCCGAACATCATCACCGCCTACGACGCCAACGAGTACAACAATCGCTTCTATTTGGTGATGGAGTTCGTGGACGGGACGAGTTTGGACGAACTGATCCGCGCGCACGGCCCGTTGCCGATTGTGGAGGCGTGTGAGGTGATTCGCCAGCTCTCAGCCGGTCTGCATTACGCTCACAAGCAGGGGATGGTTCACCACGATCTTTCGCCGGACAACATTCTCATCGCGCGGCCTTCTTCATCGGTTCCCCTGGTGGCGAAGATTGCCGAGTTTGGAATCGCGAAGCTCGCGCCCGGCTCGCCGGATTACGCAGCGCCAGAATTACCCAACGCTCCACGAGCAACCGCGCACCTCGCGGACCTTTACAGTCTGGGTTGCGTGTTCTACTTCCTGTTCACTGGCCGACCGCCGTTTGTTGGAGGAACCGCGGAGGAGAAAGCTCGCAAGCACATGTGGGATGAACCACAACGGATCGAGGAGTTGCGTTCGGACGTGCCGCAGGCAGTGTCAGCAGTCGTTCATCGGTTACTGGCAAAGTATCCAGACGACCGGTTCGCATCCGCGGCGGAACTGCTCTCTCAGTTGAACAGCGCGCTTGTGCCGGTACTGCTCCCGATAGAAGCGGACAATCCTGAGTTATCGCCGTTCAATAGCGACTACCTGACGGGTCGTACCGAACCGTCTTCCAGCGCGCAGTTGCACCCCGCGCTTAATATTCCCACCCTGCCCGCGACTCAATCGCCGTGGGCACAAATTACAGACGAAGCAATCGAGAAGACACTTCCTCTGAGCCTCGACGAAACTCCGCTCGCCACTCCACACAAGCCCACCGGCCTGCACGGCGAACAGATCCCGTGGTGGGTGACACCCTGCCTTCTGGCGGGCGTGGTTCTGTTCTGCATGTTGGCCATTGGCATCATCGTGAAGTTGTTCCTGTAGTCACTTCATCAACGGGCTTGGTTGCATCGAGCAGTGATCCGCACAGAGCTGCCCCCGCGAACGAACAGCCGCAAACAATGAACGCTGTATCCCAGCCAGCGCCGCGGGCAATCGCGCCGAGAAGCACCGGAGAGAGAGCTGCTCCCAGGTTTCCCCACATATTTCCAAAACCGAGCGCGGCCCCTACGTTCTTCCCGCCCACATCCTGAGCGAACGACCAGACGGTTGGGTTATGCAGATCGACCAAAAACGCCATCACGCCCAGCGCGATGATGATCGCCCACACGCTCGGCAGTGTCGGTATGAGGAAGAAGACGATGGCACACCCGCCCAGCGTGATCGCCAGCGGAACGGACCGACCCAATCGCGGACCGAGCCAGGCTCGTAAGGCGTCCGTGAACATCCCTCCACAAATCATTCCAAACAGACCGATGACCAGAACGGTGGATTGCATCCTCCCGCGTTCTTCCAGCGGCATGTTGAATTCCTTGTTCAGATACGTCGGCAGCAGGGTAATCAGGAACACCCAGCCGATGTTCACGCCGAACTGCATTCCCCCGTAGAGCCACATATTTCGCGCGCGTGAGAGTATCGCGAGCCGCTGAACGAACGTCGGTTCCGGCCCCGCGGGTGAGCCGGGAGCCTCCGGTTGGCCCGGCATCGCGTGCCAGTCGGCTTCGTCGCCCGCTCGCTCGCCACCCTCTCCCCGTTGGGGAGAGGGGAGAGTCGGCGGATGATCCCAGATGACGAGCCAGAAGAGCGCTGCGACCACCACTCCGCATAGCCCATACAGAACGAACACCCCTCGCCAGTTCACGCCGGACGGGTTGTTCCCCCACTCTTGCAAACCGAACCCGATCAGGCCAAGAGCGAGCCATGCGGTGAGATACGGGGCGACCGCTCCTCCGATCCGTCCGCCCAGCGCGACCACGCTGCTACAAATTCCGCGCACGCCCGCCGGTGCCCACCGCTTGATGAGAGCTGCTGCCGCGGGATAAGCCCCGGCTTCCGTGACGCCGAGCATGAGCCTCACCGCGATCAGCCCGATGAACCCACCCACGAACCCCGTGCTGGCCGTGACCAGCGACCACGCGACAATCGACAGCGCCAGCACCAGCCGCGGGCCGAACCGGTCGGCGAGCGAACCCATTGGAATCTGAAACAGCGCGTAGGTGAGGAAGAAGGCTCCGAGGATCAGTTCCTTCTCCGCGTCGGAGATCGCGAGGTCTTTCTGGATCGGGTCGGCGAGCGTGGAGAAACAGATGCGGTCGATGTAGAGCCAGAATGCAGCGAGCGACGTGATGCCGACGAGCAGAACGAGGTACTCGATCCGACGCGGTGAGTGCGGTTGGGGAGCAGGACTTGACATTTCGATTTGGTGTGGAGTTGGGGAAGGTGTGGAGGCGGTCTCACCCACCGCCCTTGTGGGCGGGGTTCGCTATCAGTTGGGAAGGACTTCGCCGAAGAAGCGCAGCCAGTTGCCGTGCATCACACTTTGCACGTCGGCGGGCGAGTATCCGCGTTTCTCCAATAGCGCTGGGAGCTGTTGTAGGTCCGCGATGGTGTTGAAGTCAGCGGGAGTTTGGTCGAATCCGTATCCGCCATCGAGATCGGAGCCGATGCCAACGTGTCGGCAGTTGCCCGCGAGCTGGCAGATGTGGTCGATGTTCTCCACAACGCACTCAAGAGTCACTTCGGGCTTGCTCACTCCGCGAACCCACCCCGGTTGCAGCATGACGGCATCGAGCGCCATGCCGAGCACGCCGTTTCGCTGAATCACGAACTTGATTTGCTCGTCGGTGAACTGGCGTTGCCAGTCGCAGAACTTCCGCGCGTTCTGGTGGCTTGCCAGCACTCGACCGTTGAACCGATCCGCGACCTGCGTGAACGCGACATCCGACAGGTGCGTGAGATCGAGCGCTATTCCGAGTTCTTCAATCAGCCGAAGTAGCGGAAGGGCATCCGCGGCGAGTCCGACTTCGCAGCGCGTTCCTCCTCCGTAGCGGTTGGGGCCGTAGTGAGTCAGTCCGATGGCACGCAGGCCATTTTGATACCACTCGCGAATGTTATCGGGGGTCAGCACGGCATCCGCGCATTCCATACTGGTGATGTAGCCGAAGGGTGTGTGTTCAGGGTTCGTGTTGAAATCACTGACGTGTTGCTTGAGTTCTCCGCGTGTGCAGATGCGCTTCATCCAACCCGATCGTTCCATCGCTCGGTAGTAGTGCAGGTGGCTCATGGCGACCGCGAAGCACGCTTCGGGCGTTGTGCAGCCGAACGGATGGTTGATCGCACCTTCCTGACGCGCAAAAAGTGTCGCAACCCCCACCCCAACTTTCCCCTTTTTCAACTCCGGAAAGCTGACGGTATTTGTCCTCCTCCCCGCGTCATTCATCCCAAGCGTAATCTCATGCGTGCGAATCTCGAGAACGGACATCCTCAGGTCGCGGTTCCAGTCCACGGCATTGAACGCGAGATCCAGGTGTGCATCAAAGATAAGCACGCGAGTCACTCCGATGAGAGAAGCGGAGTGTAGCAGGAGGCGAGAGGAGATGCACGGGGAAACAATCCGGCGTTGCGGGCCGAAGGTCCGCGCTCCCTCAGCCCAGGCCATCGGCCTGGGTTTGTGGTGTTGAATTGAATTGATTGCAGGCCCGAAGGGCCGGTCTTCCTCAACCCAGGCCGTTGACCTGGGGCCGTATTCAATCCCAGACGTATCGCTCGTCGTAGACGATCTTCTCCTGTTCAAAGAGCCGACGGAGTTCCTGTTGGAACGTCTCTTTCCGGTGGTGCTCCTCCTGGCACAGAATGTACTCAACGACCGCGTCGGCGTGTGACTGGCTCACGGAAAAGATTCCGTAACCGTTCTGCCAGTGAAAGTCGGCCAGAGCCGGGCCTTTGGTCTTCAGCCACTTGGAGGAACTCGTTTTGACGTTCTCGACGACCTGCGAGATCGTCCGCGTGCGGGAGAGCGCGAAGAACAGATGCAC
>JAKEEV010001376.1 GCA_022616395.1 Planctomycetia bacterium
AGGTGATATAGAGCGGTAGTCGCGTCCATCCTCTTGTGCTTCTGAAGTTCGACCAGGCTTTTAACGAACGCCCACACCGTCTCTTGCACTTCCGCTGGTTCCCACGTCTCTTGACCGGGTTCGAGTTGTGAGTTTAGTGCGTCGGTTGCGGCCCTGATCTTCGCGGTCAACGCGGCGTAGAAACCCGACGTTGTTGCCTTCGACCCGGCCTCGTCCCTAGTGGTCAGAATTCCCGTGAGCTTCTTGTGTGGGATACCCGCGAACCGGGCCATCCACACGTCGTTCGTGACGCGACGCAGATTCCCCATAAGGTTCTGGTGGAAGCTTGCGACCTTAGGACCGGAGAGGTTGAAGTTCTCCCAGCTCTCGTGCGGGTGTGACAGTACCCTGACAACATTGTTCAGGTATGGCTTCATCAAGACCGAACGCTCGACCAACTTACCCGACAAGTCGGGTTCGGCCACCGGAGAAAAAAGTTGGCGTATCGCGTCCTTGTCCTGCGGTCTCCCCTGTTCGTTCCAGTGCTGCCATACCCGAAGAGCCGTCCTCAAGTTGTGGTCTACCGGGTTACGAGGAGAGGTCGCGGCGAGGAGACCGGCGAAGCGATTCGCGTCCTTCCCGAAGAGGGTCTTGATCGTACCAGCGGCCTGACGATACCAGCCGCGTTTCGCAACGCCCGCGTTCGCGGCGGCAACGAACTCATTGACTTCCGGGGTGTTCTGGTAGGCGTCGTAGAACCTCTGCCTCTCGGCGGGGGCGGCGAGGACTTGCTTCTCTTCAGGATCAAGAAACGATTCCGGGTCGAGGGGTTCGGCGACACCTGGGGCCGCGAGCTGAACAACCTCTCCCTGTCGTTTAAAGACAAACGGACTTGACCCATCTCCCTGCTCCTCAGGTGGCGGAGACCCCGCGTCCATTACCTCGTCACCACCGGGAAGAATACTCTCGTCGGGACCGGCAGGACCGATCTGCGGCATTCCTTGCGGAATCGCCCCGACCCCCATCGGGTTCATCCCCTGGGCTTGGGAGAGAATCGTCGAACCCGGCGACGGCTTCGCGAGGCCCAAGACCTCTCGTAAGTCGTCGGCGTCGATTTCGCCGCCCATGTCCCAGAACTGCTTCGCGGATTGCAACACTTCGTTCGCGTTCGGAGTGTC
>JAKEEV010000249.1 GCA_022616395.1 Planctomycetia bacterium
CGCCCGGAACGGCACCAGCTACTCCGTCCACACCCGATCCGGCAAGCGCGGAAGCTCCTCCGCCAGAAGTTCCACTTCCTCCAACACCCTGGAAGTGGCGGTTCATCATCCTGGCCGCGCTCGTCATGCTCGGCGTGATCGCGTACTTCGCCAGTCGCGCGTTAATCAGCGCGGACCGACACCAGAGCGCATACCGCGCGCAGGCCGCGTGCGGCATCGTCTTCTTTCTGGGCCTCGCGGCTCTGTTCTCGAAGAGCCTTCAATCGGTTAGCCGAAAAACGATTCTTTGGGGGATGGGCCTCCAGTTCGTGCTCGCGATGGCGGTTCTGTACTCGCCACAGGTGCGTACAGTCTTCGAGTGGATCGGCGAGGGGATCAGGGCACTCATCACTGCTTCGGACAAAGGCTCGGAGTTCGTATTCGGCTCGCTGTCGAAAGTGGACGGGCCGTCCGGGTTCGTGTTCGCATTCAAGGCGCTTCCGCCGATCATCTTCGTATCGTCGTTCTTCAGCGTGCTGTACTACCTCGGCGTGCTTCAGTTCTTCGTGCGCATCATGGCACGCGCGATGATGTACCTCATGGGCACAAGCGGAGCCGAAACACTCTCGGTCTCGGCGAACGTCTTCATGGGCCAGACGGAAGCCCCTCTGATCGTCAAACCCTTCGTACCACGCATGACCAAGTCCGAACTGCTCGCGCTCATGGGTAGCGGAATGGCTCACATCAGTGGCGGGATGATGGCGGTGTACATCAGCTACGGCGCGGACCCCGTGTCGATTCTCTGCACGTGTGTGATGGCGTGCCCGTGCAGTCTCTATCTCACGAAGTTGATTTACCCCGAAGCCGGAAAGCCCGTGACTGCAGGCGAAGCGCCCATCACCGTCGAAACGCCCTATGTGAATGTGATCGACGCGGCCGCGGCCGGTGTGAAAGACGGGCTTTGGCTGGCGATGAATGTCGCAGCAATGCTGATCGCGTTCATCGCGTTCATCGCGCTGTTCGACATCATCCTCGGCGGCGTCTACACCGGGTTGACGCTCGACAGAATCTTCGGCTGGTTGTTCGCGCCTGTCGCGTTTTTGCTCGGCGTCCCGCCGGAGGACTGCGACAAGGTCGGTAACCTGCTGGGGATCAAGCTCGCGGCGAACGAACACGTCGCGTACTTGAAGTACAAGGACTGGATAACGAAACCCGAACTGGGCGTGACGCTCGATGCACGGTCGAAGATACTCGCGGTGTACGCATTGACTGGCTTTGCAAACTTCGCGTCGGTGGGCATTCAGCTCGGTGGAATTGGCGCGATGGCGCCTGGTCGGCGCGCGGACCTTGCCAAACTTGGAATGAAGGCGCTATTCATCGGCTTCCTCGCGACTCTTATCAACGCTTCGGTCGCCGGCATGCTGATGTGAGATTGCTTATCTCATCTCGCGCCAGTAGATCCACGCGCCGGTCACCAGACTCACCAGAGCCACCGGTACGCCCACCGACCAGTCAACCGTTGCCGCAAGCGCGCTCCCAGCGATCATTCCTCCACCCGCGGCAATCGCTCCGGCAAGCACGCGTGACTTCCGGGGAGCAACGACATTCGCCACGCAACGCACCGCGGCATCTTCCACCAGAGGTACCAGCGTTTGCACTTCGCGGTTCGGGTGCCGAGAATTCACGCGCACGCAACCGTGGACGACACTGCTTTCCCCCGGCTGAACACTTGCCCTCCACAGCCACACTTCCAGTTCGCCCGCGGCGTGTGTATCTCGAATCTCGACTGCGATCTCGCCGGAGTTGGTCACGTTCACCACGAAGGCGCGCTCCGACCCTGGCTTCAGATCACCCAGATTCACCACCGCGGGCCAGACGATCAGTTCAACTCGCCGAGCCACTGCTTGAACAGTCACCGAGCGCTTTACCGACCGACCTTCCAGCCAGATCGTACTCCCCACTGGGCCGAATACACCCGGCGGTAAATCCGCGCGAAACGGCACCGCGAGTGTCTCTCCGGGATTGATGCTTACACTTTCGCTTGCTGGGCGAAGCCACTGATCTTCAGCGCGCACGCGAAGCGTCACCGGATGCGGGCCGGTATTCTGCACTCGAAGCGAACCGCCTGCTGGTCGGCCCGCGGGCTGCTCGCCGAGGAAGATCGTGGGTGGAGTCGCGATTTGCTCGATGGGAAGTCCATAGCGCAGAACCGCTCTTCCCTCCCCGCCGTTACTGGCAAAGCGTACTGCCGACTCGTACCGTCCGCCGGGCAGCCCCGCGATAGGAATAGTCAAGTTGAAGCGCACCGGAGGGCCGGTCGGTACGTCGGTGGAGCGCGGAGTGACTGTCACGTCCGGGTCTTCCGATTCGGCACGCACCGTAAGCAGTCCGATGCCCGCGTTGCGAACTTGCACGAACGCGGAGATGGGCAACTGGGGCGTGACCAGTCCCAGATCGCGCGGAGGAATCACTTCCAGGAGCGGGCTTGGATCAAGGACATGTACCTTGATCGGCACCTCAGCGCTTCCGCCATTGGAAGTAATGGTGATGGTCGCTGCGTGCTCGCCACGAGGGAGCGTCGGAAGGTCGATCAGGTAACGAAGCTTGCGCTTGCGACCAGGAGCGATCTTCAGTTCGGGTGTGACAATCTGAATCCACGGCTGGTCCGCGGTCGCGGTGCATTCAAGCCGGCCATCGCCATCGTTTGCCACCTGGAACTTCCGTTCGACCGGCGGACCGATCGCGTTTCGTACCGTCTGTTTCCTCACAGCGCGCAGAATTGGCTTGGGCAATGTACAGAGCGCGGTAACCACCACGCGAAGCAACTCGATTGCGCGGCCGGTCGCCGAGACGATCAACTCCGTCACTTGCGGCCCGTCGTGTGTCGCATCAAGCAGCGCCCGCGCTTTGAGAATCTTGGCCCGGCCCGGAGGAAGATTCACGCGACCCGGTCGCACTTGCATCCACGGATGCGCTGAGGAGAGCGTGCAGTCGACGCGCCCCTTGCCGGCATTGTGCAACTCCACTTCCGCGAAGGCCGCGTGGCCGGGTTTCACTTCGCCAAACGAGACCGGCTCGGCCGTCAGCTTCGGATCAGGAAGAGCGAACTGCACCGTGGTCATCCACGGCCCGCCGAACGCCTCGGCGATCAGGTGCGCTTCGCGTGTGCCGAAGTCGGTCTTCTTACTGGTCGCGCGGAGCTTCACGGTGGTCGATTCGCCCGGATCGAGTTCGGCGAAAGGAGGATCGACCGCAAGCCACGACTCGGAACACGATAGCCGGGCTATCAGCGCGATGTTGCCCGTGTTCTCCACGGTCACCGAAGCACGCGAAGTGCCTCCGGGCAGTGCGCTCCTGAGTGCAATCGGAGATGGGTAGAAGTCGATGCGCGGAGCGGCTGGCACTACCTGGACGGCGAGCCGAGTCTCGGAGGGAATCGGAGCAGCCAGTTCGATGCGGAATACGCGAGGGCCATCGGGACCGGGAACGAGCTTGATCTGCCCCCGAATGTCCGCGATCCGACCGGGCTGAACCACGATGCGCCGCGTGGTGAGCGTGACTTCGGGATTCGGAGAAGTCACGGGGCACTCAATGGTTTTCGTCCCGGCGTTTCGTGCGTTGAATTTGAAGTGGATCGTCAGGCCGGTGGGGAATCGGCCCAGGAAGATGTCGCCGGGCGAATCCAACCACCCGCTACAGACCGGACAGGCGCGCTGGATCAGCCACCTCCGACACGCCCGGCACCACCACTGCGACGGTTGCAGACACACCGCGCACTTGGGGAACGGAGCGCTGTCTTCAAAACCGCACGCAGGGCATCGGGCGACGATTTCGTCCATCTGCGGCACACCTCAAGCCTCACGCCCACCGCTCACGAATCCTGATCCGGGTCGA
>JAKEEV010001377.1 GCA_022616395.1 Planctomycetia bacterium
GGGTCGCCTCAATGTACACCATCGCCGCTCGCTTGTCCGTTGTCTCTGGCAACCAAGAACGTTACCTTTGATGGAACAGCCCGCCAAACCGCTACGGAATCCCTCCATGCGCACCCGCCTGTTTCTCGCTGCTCTCGCCATCGCTTCCGCTTCCTTCGTTCTGGCCGCTGAACCAGCATGGCCGGGTTTTCGCGGACCGCACGGCAACGGTCACGCCGATAGCAAGAACCCGCCGACCGTGTGGAGCGAAAAAGAGAACATCCGCTGGAAGACCGCCATTCACGGCAAGGGGTGGTCTTCGCCGGCGATCCTCGGCGATCAGGTCTGGGTGACGACGGCCGATGAAGTGATGGGCGAAAAAGGCCCGCCGATGAAAGGCGGAGCGCCTTCCAACCCAGTGAAGGAAGCCAGTTACTTCGCGGTGTGCATCGACCGCACAAGCGGAAAGGTGATTCGCGACCTCAAGCTTCGGACGGAAAAGAACCCCGCGTACTGTCACCCGTTCAATAGCTACGCTTCACCGACGCCGTTCGTTGAAGAGGGCCGCGTGTACGCTCACTTCGGCAGTCACGGAACGTTCTGCATTGATTCAACCAATGGGAAAGTGATCTGGAAACGCACCGACTTGAAGTGCGACCACTTCCGCGGGCCAGGCTCTTCGCCGGTGGTGTACGGGGACTTGCTGTACCTGATCTTCGATGGTTTCGACGAACAGTATGTGATCGCGCTGGAGAAGGCTACCGGCAAAACGAAGTGGAAGATGGATCGGAAGATCAAGTATTCCACCGACAACGGCGACTTCAAGAAGGCGTACGCCACACCCACACTCTTCACCATTGGAGAGAAGCAATACCTCGTGTGCCCGTCGGCGGAATGCACCATCGCTTACGATCCGATTAGCGGCGCGGAACTCTGGCGGCTCACGCACGGCGGAATGAACGGCTCCGGCCGACCGGTGATGGCCAACGGGTTGATGTATCTCAACAGCGGGCACACCAAGCGGCTCATCGCGCTCAAACCCGAAGAACTCAGCGGCGCTGTGCCGAAGAGCGCGATTGCGTGGGAGGGAACGAAGGACGTGTCGAGCCGGCCGTCGTTGCTCGTCGCGGGCGAGTTGCTGTTCATGGTGAGCGACACCGGAATCGCGTCGTGTCTGGACGCAACAAATGGCAAGACCCACTGGAACGAGCGACTCGACGGCGAGTTCTCGTCATCTCCGGTACTGGCCGGTGGAAACGTCTATTTCTGCAACCAGATTGGCAAGATATTCGTGGTGAAGGCCGACAAGACTTTCAACGTCGTCGCGGAGAATCGCCTTGAGGGTGGATTCATGGCCTCGCCCGCCTTCGCGGGCGACGAACTGTTCCTGCGCACCCGAACACACCTGTATTGCGTGGGGAAGAAATGAATCGGAGCCGGAAGCGTCAGCGACGGATCTTCAATCGGAGCCGGAAGCGTCAGCGACGGGATTAAGAATCCGTCGCTGACGCTTCCGGCTCCGATTGTTACTTCGCACCCGGTGGCGCGTACTTCGTCAGCCAGCCGAACACTTCCTTGTGCCAGTACGCGCTGTTCTTGGGTTTCAAGACCCAGTGGCCCTCGTCCGGGAAGTTCACGAATCGACTCGGCACGCCCTGACGCTGAAGCGCGCTGAAGAGTTCGTGACCTTGCCCGATCGGGCAGCGGAAATCCAGATCGTTCTGAATCACCAGCATCGGCGTCTTGAACTTGCCGAGGTTGCCGGCTTTCACGTGCGGGGAAAACTCGCGATACTTCTCTGCTTTCTCCCACGGAAGTCCGCCGTGTTCCCACTCGTCGAACCACAGTTCATCCGTTGTGCCCCACATGCTCTCGAAGTTCCACACCGAACAGTGCGTAATGAGACACTTGAACCGCTTGGAGATGTCATTGACCGCGAACCAGTTCATCATGTAACCACCGAAACTCGCTCCGGCCGCCGCGATGCGGTCCTTGTCCACGTAAGGGAGCTTCTCCACGAAGTCTAAACCCGCGACCAGATCGCGATAGCACTTCCCGCCCCAGTCGCCGGTGATCTCATCCACGAACTTCTGCCCAAAGCCGGTCGAACCGCGCGGGTTGGGCATCACGACAACGTAACCTTGCGCGGACCACAGTTGCGCGTTCCAGCGGAAGCTCCAGTTCTCATCCCACGCACCCTGAGGACCGCCATGAACCAGATACGCCACCGGCCACTTCCTCTTCGCGTCAAACCCCGGCGGTTTGAGAATCCACATGTGCATGTTGACCTTCCCCTCAACCGGCACCGCCACTTCTTCCGGTCGGCGAAGGTCGAGTTCGGCGAGTAGCTTCTCGTTGGCCTTGCTCACCTCCGCCGGCTTCTCATCGCCCGGCCACCAGTGGGCTTTCACCTCCGCGGGGTGATCCAGACCGGCTTCGGTGTAGCAGAGCATGTTCCTCTCCCTCGACGTGGAGAGCGATGAGCACGCCTTCCCCTCGTATTCCACCTTGAAGCCCGTCCCTTCCACCTGAACCATGAATATTGGCACGAGGCCCAACGCATTCGCGGTGAAGAAGAACGCCCGGTCGTACTTGCTGTTCCAGGTGAACTCACCGACCGACACATCGTACTTCTCCGTGCAATTAAACAGCTTCCCCGCGAACGTCCCGTCCTCCTTGCAATCCACCACAATGATGTTCCACTTGTCCGCCTCGTAACCGACTTTCTTTTGCGCGCGGAAAGCCAGTTTCTTGCCGGTCGCGGCGAACTTCGGCCCGCTGTCCGCGGCCTTGTTGTCGGCGGTGAGCGTCTCCCACTTCGGCGACTTGTTTGTGATACTCACGCGACAGATGTCGTAGTTAGTGCTCCATGCTTCATCCTTCTCCGGCGCCGCGGTGAACAGAATGTGCTTGTTATCGGGCGTGAAGGTGAAATCATCTCCGCTACTGAAGGTGCTACTGGTGGGACTGGCGTCTCGGTCGCCGGGAGTGACATCTCGGCAGTCGCTCCCATCCGCCTTGCACACGAAGATGTGCTGTCGCTTGTCGCCAACGTACTCGTCCCAGTGGCGATAGAAGAGTTTGGTGAAGGTCTTGGCCTTCACGGGGTTGTTCTCGATCTCGTCGTCCTTCTCCTTGTTGAGTTTGTCGCTTTGGGCAAATGGCTTGTCGCTGAACTCAGGATACACGGCCGAGACGAACGCGATGTGCTTCCCATCCGGCGACCAGATTCCGTTTGAAACTCCCGTGGAGATATTGGTGATCTGTTTGGTTTCGCCATCGGCGGTCAGGATCCACAGTTGCATCGAACCGGAGCGGTTGGACTCAAAGAGGATGCGTTCGCCATCGGGCGACCATCGCGGGTTGGCGTCGCGCTTCCCTTTGGGGTCGGTGAGTTGCTTGGGGGTGGCCTTGCCCTCGGAGGGAGCCAGCCACAGAGCCGTCGTGCTCGTGTTGGCTTCCAGACTCACCGTGGTTATCTGATACACAACGCTCTTGCCATCCGGGCTGACCTGCGGCGAAGCGACCCGCTTGAAGGCGAACAGGTCGTCCACCTTCATCGGCCGCTTCTCGGCAGCGGAAGCAAAGTCAGCGACGAACAGAATCGCGCTCGCGAGTGTGGCAAGGAGGCGGAATCGCATGAGACACCTGATTGACTGGGAACAAGGCGCGGGACAACAGCATCGTTGTACCCGAAGACCGGCGCGCAAAAAAGAACCCGCGGCCAACTGGCCGCGGGTTCGGAGGTTGCAGATGGCTCAGGTCAGTTGTCGACGCCGATGGTTTCCTTCCCGTCCAGCGAACAGGCTGCACGGTAGTTGTCCAGGTTGATCGACTGCCGGACGAAGATCACGCTGCCGTCGGCCTTGGCGAAGTTCGCGCCCTGGGTGTGGTTGCTCCGGAAGGAGTAGACATTCGGCCAGTCGCCGGGGCTGTTGTAGCCCGGCTGGCCGGGGGTGAGCGCGTTGTTCAGCGGGATCGAGCAGGTGCCGTTGGACGTGTTCGCGTACGGCCAAGCGTTGTGGATGTTCAGAGACCCGATGTCCTCGCCAATCATCAGCGTGTTGCTTGTGCCGTCGCTGATGTGCTCCATTCTCAGTGGTCGCCGCACGTCCGAGCGGTAGAAGATGCCGTTGGCGGTATCCAAACCGTTGGTCCCGTATTGCCCGCCGGCATTGAACCGGAAGTTGATCGGCGAGGTTGACCCCCACGCCCAGTTCCCGCCAGAAACGCCCTTGTAGCTCGTAACCCCAATGACGGTGCCACCCGGCCAGTTGGCGGTATTCGTGCGGGTCGGTGGGGTTTTGTCAGCCCGACACCGAAGCGTCTTGATCTCCACTCGGACACCCGCCTGGATGATAGCCTGCGCCGCGGTGGGAGTGGCGGTGGCGGGGTTCGGAACATTTTGGGGAATGTTCGGGTTCGTCCCAAGACCTATCGCCTTGTGCAGATTGTCTTGCTCAATGTGAGGCAGCATGCGGGCAATCCAACTCCACGATCCTTTACTCGCGGCCCAACAACAATTCGGATTTGCCGCATCGCCGTTGTACGGGAACCGCCCGTTGGCATCGTGGTAACCGTGAACCGCGAGTGCCAGTTGCTTGAGATTGTTCGAGCAGTCCGACCGAGCGGCGGCTTCGCGAACCTTCTGGACGGCGGGGAGAAGAAGCCCGATCAAGATCGCGATAATTGCGATCACCACGAGCAACTCGATCAGCGTGAATGCACGCCGATCACGAGAGAAGAACATGGGCACCTCCGAGAAGAGAAACGAGTGCTGTCCACCAGTATGAGAATCGGCGGACAAAAGAGCAGGAATGAGACACCACGAATCGGGCAGACTGGTAGGAGAGCCGACTCGACAGAAAATGAAGTATGCGCGAACATACGGTGAATCCGCAAGTTTATTTCTATTTTCCCTCAGCGGTGTCAACCGGGCCTCTCCGCTTGGCGCAAAAAAGAACCCGCGGCCAGTTGGCCGCGGGTTTCGGACACGCGAATCAACCACTGAACTTTAGTTATCGGGAGAGACGATTTCGCCACCGTTGATTGAACACATGCCGCGATAGCTCGCGATCGGAATACTCTCGCGGACAAATCGCACCGAAGCATCCGCCAGGGCGAAGTTCAGCCCGGTGGTGTGCTTGCTGCGGAACGAGTACACGTTCGGCCAGTCGCCCGCGTTGTAGGGAAGGCCGTTGGTTTGCCTCGCATTGGGTCCGATGCCGCAAGTGGCGACGGCATTGTTGCTGTACGGCCAGGAGGTGTGGTTATCCAATACCGGGATCGCTTCTCCGATCATGAACGTGTTGCTCGTTCCGTCGCTGATGCCCGTGAGGTTCAGCTTCCTCAAATAGTCGGTGCGGAAGAAAATCCCGTTACCGTTCGTAACCCCCGCGTGGTCGGCGGTTCCCAGAGGAAAAGCGAACGGGCCGTTCGGTGTTCCCCAGCGCCAGCGCAGTTCGCCATTCCCCCAGTTCCCACCGGCAACGCCCTTGTAATTCGTCGCCCCGACCGGAGTCGGTACCAGGTTCACCGCGTCGGTTCGAGGAGAGATGGCGTTATCGCTGGGACAGAGCAGAATCGGGATGGTTGTCGCGATTGCGGCAAGCGTGGTGGCGTTGGCGTTGAGGTTGGTCGTCTCGCTCACATTTGCTTGCCGGTACAAGTTGTCCTGCTCGATGTAGGGGAGGATGCGAGCGATCCAGCTCCACCGCGGGGCGCTGACTCCGCAACAACTCTGCGCCTGAATGGTGAAGGCACGCGAGCCGTTGTGCGGAAACGTGCTGTGCGCATCGTGGTACGCGTGGACGGCAATTGCCAACTGCTTGAGGTTGTTGGAACACTTCATGCGTGCCGCGGCTTCTCGGACCTTCTGCACAGCCGGCAGAAGAAGCCCGATTAGAATCGCGATAATCGCGATCACAACGAGAAGTTCGATGAGCGTGAATGCACGCCGATGACGGCAGTGGAACATGCGCACCTCCAGAAATGAAACGAGTGCAGCCCGCCAGGATGAAAGGTGGGCAAAGGGCGGGAATGAAGAGCGAGTCGGCAGACGGGAAGGAGGGGACCGGCTCGACTAATACTCAAGTATGGACGAGTATTCGCTTTCGAGGTAAATCTTTTCCAATTTCCCCACGGCAGCGGACCTCGGTTTCGCCGGGCGCACAAAAATGAACCCGCATCTCGTTCGATGCGGGTTCAAAGTTCAACGGTGCGTTCGCTTATTACTGATCCAACGTGAGGCTCTCGCCACCAGAGCGGGTACAGGCCGCATAGTAGTTCGGCAGCGCAATCGACTGACTGACGAACCGAACCGAGCCGTCAGCCAGGCAGAAGTTAGCTCCTCCACTGTGGGCGCTGCGGAACGAGTAGACATTCGGCCAGTCGCCCGAACCGTATTGCGGAGTGCTGCCCGGAATGCTCGTGTTCAGCGGAATGGCGCAGGTGCCGTTGGCGTAGTTGGCACGCGGCCAGCCGGAGTGCGTGTTGCGGCCCGGAAGATCCTCCCCAACCATCAGCGTGTTGCTCGTTCCGTCGATGATGCCCACCAGAGTCAGCGCACGGACAGCATCGGACCGGTAGAAGATGCCGTCGCCGGCATCCAACCCGTTATTGTTTCCGCTCGGCCCGACGTTCTGTGTATTCCCCCACCCCCAGTTGCTCCCCGAAACACCCTTGTAGTTTGAACTGGCGCAACCCAGCGAAGTGCTTCCATTGGCCCGGTCGGTGCGAAGGATCGAGCCATCCGGATCGCTGGGGCACTGATACGCCCTGAGTTGGGTGGAGTGAACATCGGCTCGTTCGGCGAATGTGGGCAACGGAGGAGGAGGGTTCGTCACACCGGTGAGTGGAGTTGCCAGGTTCGGAGTTCCGAACTTGTGCAAGTTGTCTTGCTCGATGTACGGGAGAATCTGAGCCAGCCAGCTCCAACTCCGGCCGTTGTCGTCGTAACCGTATGTGTTCGGGTTCGAGTTATACGGCAACCGGTTGGTGGCATCGTGATAATTGTGGACCGCGAGACCAATCTCTTTGAGTTTGCTCTGGCAACTCATTCGCGCCGCGGCCTCACGGACCTTCTGAACAGCCGGGAGCA
>JAKEEV010000250.1 GCA_022616395.1 Planctomycetia bacterium
CAGGGCGGCATCAACGCCGCGAAGAACTACCGCAACGATGGCGACAGTATTCACCGACTCTTTTACGACACGATCAAGGGCGGCGACTTCCGCTCGCGCGAAGGGAACGTGCATCGGCTCGCGGAAGTGAGCGTCAACATCATCGACCAGTGCGTGGCGCAGGGAGTGCCGTTCGCGCGCGAATATGGCGGCCTGCTCGACACTCGCAGCTTCGGTGGAGCGCAACTTCAGCGAACCTTCTACTGTCGCGGGCAAACCGGCCAACAACTTCTGCTCGGCGCGTATCAGGCGTTAAGCCGGCAGATCGCGGCCGGAGGCGTGAAGATGTTTCCGCGATGCGAAATGCTTGATCTTGTCGTGATAGGCGGTAAAGCGCGCGGAATCGTCACTCGGCATCTGGAAACGGGCAAGATCGAATCTCACACGGCCGACGCGGTGGTGCTCGCGACCGGCGGCTATGGCAACGTGTTCTTCCTTTCGACCAACGCGATCGGCTGCAACGTCTCCGCGACCTATCGCGCGTATCGCAGAGGGGCAACGTTCGGCAATCCGTGTTACACGCAGATTCACCCAACGTGTATTCCCGTTACCGGCGATCACCAGTCGAAGCTCACTCTGATGAGCGAAAGTCTCCGCAACGATGGCCGCGTATGGGTGCCGAAGAACAAGGCCGATGTGGAGAAGCATCCCAACGAAATCCCGGAAGACGCCCGCGACTACTATCTCGAACGCAAGTATCCGAGCTTCGGGAATCTCGCGCCTCGTGACATCTCCAGTCGGGCCGCGAAGGAAGCGTGCGATGATGGCCGCGGAGTCGGTCCGGGCGGTCGAGGGGTGTA
Organism: Planctomycetia bacterium; assembly: GCA_022616395.1. Classification (GTDB taxonomy): domain Bacteria; phylum Planctomycetota; class Planctomycetia; order Gemmatales; family Gemmataceae; genus Gemmata. The sequence continues at coordinate 840 of JAKEEV010000250.1, forward strand.
TCTGGACTTCGCCGATGCGATCCGCAAACAGGGGAAGGAGAAGATCGAGGAGAAGTACGGCAACCTGTTCGAGATGTACGAGCGCATCACCGCCGAGAGCGGCTATGAGCGGCCAATGCGGATTTACCCCGCGGTTCACTACACAATGGGCGGCCTGTGGGTGAACTACGAACTGATGTCGAACGTGCCGGGGTTGTTCGTCATCGGAGAAGCAAACTTCTCCGACCACGGCGCGAACCGGCTCGGTGCTTCAGCGCTCATGCAGGGACTCGCGGACGGCTACTTCGTCTTGCCGTACACGATCACGCACTGGCTGGCGGGCGAGAAGCCCGGTGTAACGAGTCTCGATCATGCCGAATTCAAACGAACCGAGATCGAAGCAACCGAACGCATCCAGAAATTGCTCGCGGTGAGGGGCAAGAAGACCGCGGTGGAACTTCACCGCGAGCTGGGGCATGTGATGTGGGAGAACGTGGGCATGGCACGCTCGAAGCAATCGCTCGAAGCGGCCATTTCGCGCATTCGCGAGTTGCGTGACGAGTTCTGGCAGAACGTGAACGTTCCAGGCACCGACGCCGATCTGAACATCGCGCTGGAACGAGCGAACCGAGTCGCGGACTTCATGGAGTTTGGCGAGTTGCTCGCACGAGACGCTCTTGTGCGCGAAGAAAGTTGCGGCGGACACTTCCGCATCGAGTATCAGACTCCCGAAGGTGAAGCGCAGCGCAACGACGCGAAGTTCTGCCACGTCGCTGCGTGGGAATATGCTGGCCCGGATAAGCCACCGATCCGCAACGAGGAACCGCTCGCGTTCGAGGCGGTGAAACTCGCGGAGCGGAGCTACAAGTAGCGGAGTCATCAGTAATCAGTGATCAGTGATCAGTAATCAGTCAACAGTGAACAGAAAAAAACTGATGACTGATAACTGATCACTGATCACTGATGACTGATCACTGGTAACTTCTATGAGACTCACCCTTCACATCTGGCGTCAGAAGTCCCGCGCGGTCGCGGGACAGATGGTCGCTTATCAACTCGACGGCATCAGCCCGGACATGTCGTTCCTGGAGATGCTCGACACGCTCAACGAGAAACTCGTTCGCGAGGGGCAGGAGCCGGTCGCGTTCGATCACGATTGCCGCGAGGGCATCTGCGGCAGTTGCGACATGATGATCAACGGCCTGGCTCATGGCCCCGAACAAGCCACAACCGCCTGTCAACTTCACATGCGAAGTTTCAACGATGGGGCGGAGATTTACATCGAGCCGTGGCGTGCGAAAGCGTTCCCGGTGGTCAAAGACCTGGTGTGCGACCGCAGCGCGCTGGACCGCATCATTCAAGCGGGCGGGTTTGTGAGCGTGAACACAGGCGGCGCGCCGGACGGCAATGCCTTGCCCATTGCGAAGACGGACCAGGACCGCGCGATGGACGCGGCGGCGTGTATCGGCTGTGGAGCCTGTGTCGCTGCGTGTCCGAATGCCTCCGCGATGCTCTTTCTGAGCGCAAAGGTGAGCCACTTGGCGCAACTGCCGCAGGGTCAACCAGAGCGGAAGGACCGCGTGAGGAAGATGGTGGCCCAGCACGACCGCGAGGGTTTCGGCCACTGCACGAACATCAACGAATGCGAGGCCGCCTGCCCGAAGGAAATCTCAGTCGAACACATCGCGCAACTCAACCGCGACTTCATCTCCAGCACCGTCAGCGCCGCGGTGAAGTGAGGACGGACGTTGCATCAACTCGTTCGTGACGCGCGAAATCCGCCGGCACCGTTGCCGAGGCCGCCCTCTGAGAACTCGGCGTCGAGCCGCTTCGCGACTTTCCCGCCGATACGAATTCCGCAATCGCGCACGTACAGAAACTTCAAGTTCTCCAGGTGCGGCGAGTCGAGTATCGCCGACACCCCGCGATCACCGAGCTTGGTGTCGCACAGGATCAGTTCCCGCATGGCCCGCGACCTGGGGGACGCCGACAGTGCTTCCGCGAACGCAGGCGTGATGGCCCGCCCGTTGGCGTTGAGAAACGCGAGCGAATCCGCAGCCGGGGACTTGAGCAGGCGAAGCCAACCGGCGGTTGTGAAGCGGGGATTGTCGTGGATCACCAGAGACCTCAGCCCGCGGCCCAGTGGCCCGGTTGCGATCACATCCAGCGACTCATCAGTGAGTGCATTTACCTCCAGCATCAACTCTTGTAACCCTTCTGCTCCGGACCACCCGCTGAGAGTTCGGACACCCTCATCCGTGATGTCGCACTCGCCGACGTGGAGCGCGGTGAGGTGAGGGAGGTTGGCCGAGCGCACGAACACGAGCATCCCCGCGTCGCGCAGCGGTTGACTCGTCAGGCCCAGCGTTGTCAGGTTGCGGGCGTTCAGCGCGCCGACAAACTCTTCAATGTTCTCCGGCGCGAGTTCATCCATCTCCTCCCAGATCATCCACTTCTCGGTACGGCTCAACACCCGCGAGCTTGCGATCCGCGAGAGTATCGGGCCGGTTGTATCGGTCAGGTTGAATGTCCAGAGCGGAGCCGCGTCGAGCTTGACTTCGGGGAAGGCAAGAAACTGCTTACCTGTGACGGACTGTTCCGGCGGGTGGGGGAATCCACGACGGAACTGGCCGACCTTCAAGGGTGACGGCAACCCGGCGCGCCAGGCTTTGGCATGTTTCCTCCAGAGCGATTTCTCGCGTTTCTCCAGTTCGGCCTTTCGCGGTGACTCGTCCCACTGGCCGAAACACGCAAGCTCAATCTGCAAGCGGATGAACTC
>JAKEEV010001378.1 GCA_022616395.1 Planctomycetia bacterium
CTTCAACAACCAGATTCCCTTACTGCACCCGCGACTTCAGAACGATTGCTGTCGCCCACGATTGCTGTTACCGTGTGAGATTGCGCCCCGCGCGCTGAGAGCGGCTCTCATCAGCGCAATCTCTCGAGCAAAGCCAGGCCGAACCGGTCGCTGAACCTGACCCGCGGCAGGATTCGGTTTTGGGACTTCCTAGCTTTATCGTGAGGCGGTCGAAGGTCTGTCCCGGTCCGAGTGGTCTCCATCGCCCAGTGTGTCACTTCCCTGCATGCAAAAGGAGCGAAACGTCATGGGACTATTTGACGACACCCTCGGTGAGGGTCAACAACCGGCGAAGGTGACCACGGAAGTGGCCTTCGTTGGCATTCTGATGCTCGCGGATTACAGCGACGGCAACGTCAGTGTCGAGGAAATCCGCGCATTCGGGAACACCGTCTGCCGGATGAAGCTCTACCGCAACATGTCGGCACAGCAAATCAACCGGGTCATCGATCAGGCGGCCGGGATTCTCAAGCGAGCCGGTCTTGAGGCCGCCCTTCAGAAGTTCGCCGAGGTTCTCCCTGAGAATCTCCGCAAGCCGGTCTTCGCGAACGCCGTCAATCAAGTTCTGGCCGACGGCGTGGTGGAGGACGAGGAGAAAGAGTTCATCAACAACCTACGCCGAGCACTCAACCTCAGCGGAGACGACGCCCAGATGATCGCCCAGGTCATGGTGTGGAAGAACCAGGGTTAACGACCGGCCGATTGCGGGTAGCTCATGTGGAATTGGTCGGAGTACTCCCGCAACTTCGTGAACGCGGTGCGGTCGGCCGCGAGTCGCGGGAGCACGCCGAACCCGGAATACGGTTCCAGTAGTCAAGTGAAAGACTGATCCATTCCAGGCGCAGCACCCGACCTACCTTCGCTCAAGCTGGTTCGGGTCTCGAAGCTCCTTCAGCGGCAGGTAAGCTTGTTCGTAAGGCCAAAGAAGGCGGAGGGATTTGCATCATGAAACTGTCCGGCTTCAGCGCTTGCGTGTCACGCACGTTGAGTGTCGCTCTGCTTCTCCTGGCGGTGTCGGGAGTTGCCACGGCAGATCCTCCTCCGTTTAAGCCCACCGATTTCCCACCAAGCACGGCCGATCCGAGCCTGACGATCAAGGTCGGCGACAAGCTCACCCTCGGAGGACCGAAGTCCGCCAACTTCCTCCCCAACGAGCGGATGGACGTGTTCGTTGTTCCTCACCGCATCTGGCTGGAGGGTGACCCGCTCGGAGACAACGCGGTGAAGCGCATTCGGATCAAATCGGACGCCAAGGGAAGTCTTCCCCTCACCGATCTCTGGAAGGCGGACAAGGCCGGGCAGTTCGACATCATCGTGGACTATGACGGCAACGGCCGGTTCTCCTACTCTCTCGACTCCCTCGATGGAGTGGTCGTTCAAGCCAAGTAGAGTCGCGGCGGGCTTCGCTGAACCGTTCGTGCCGCGAGGTCTCTTGATGAATCGCTGACCTCTCTGGTAATGCGTTGGCAGAGCCGACGAATAACC
>JAKEEV010001379.1 GCA_022616395.1 Planctomycetia bacterium
CCACGCCTTCGGCGCGAGTTGATCGATCCAGTCGCAGGTAGGAATCGGCTGACCGTTCGAGTCGGTGCCGAAGCCTGCCCAGGTGCCTTCGCTCTTGTTCCGCTCATTCGGAATGGAACCTTCAACGACAAGCACAAACGGAGCGAGTTTGCCGTCGGCCGCGAGTCGGAACGGTTCGAGGAAGTCGCGGCCGTTGCGGTAAGCCAACACAGGGTTGTGCAACCGCACACGCGGAATGCCGGGAATGATGCCAAGCAGAATGTCTTCGAGGCTCGGTTGAGTCGCGGCCGTGATTGCAATTGTGTCGCCATCGCAACTCAGCCCCGCGGTGATCCAGAGGATGTCGAGTTCGGTGACAGAATCGGGCATGGACGACTCCTCAGATTGTAGACATCACGCTCCGCGTGATGATGAAGGCTCAAAAACCTCACGCGGAGCGTAAGGACTACCATCATCAGCAAATTCGAGGCAACTGAGCACCGGCAAGCAACGGCACAGCTCGCTCTCCGCCAATGGGCGTGCGAATCGTGACCGTGCCTGGATGATCGCTGACGACTTCGCCGATGCTCGCGGCGCTTCGGCCAAGCGGGTGAGCGCGCATCACTTCAAGTACGCGCTCCGTGTGTTCCGGCGGAACGATTGCGACGAGCCGACCTTCGCACGCGACATAGAGCGGGTCGAGGCCAAGCATCTCGCACGCGGCCCGCACTTCCGACCGAAGCGGAATCGCGGATTCGGTGAGCTTCACACCGACCTTTGACGCAGTAGCAAGTTCATTGAGCGCGCTTGCAACTCCGCCGCGAGTCGGATCACGCATGCACCGGATGAACGGGCACGCGTCGAGCATCGCGCGAGTCAGCCCGGCGAGCGGAGCCGTGTCGCTTTCGAGCACCGTCTCGAACTCCAACCCCTCACGTACCGACATGACCGCGATTCCGTGATCGCCAATCGTTCCGGAAACAAGTACGCGGTCACCGGGTCGCGCGTTGCGAATCGAGAGATTGACATCGTCCCGAACGAGACCAATTCCGGCCGTGGAGATGAACAGCCCGTCGCACGCTCCGCGATCCACCACTTTCGTATCGCCTGTGACGATCTTCACGCCAACTTCCGCGCACGCGGCCCGCATCGATTCCACCACGTGCTGAAGTTCGGCAAACGAAAACCCTTCCGCGAGGATAAACGCGGCGGACAAAAAAAGCGGGCATGCTCCGCCAACAGCAAGGTCATTCACCGTGCCGTTGACCGCGAGCTTGCCGATGTCCCCGCCGGGAAAGAACAGCGGACGCACGACGAACGAGTCAGTTGTGAACGCCAACCGCGGAATTGAAGATTGCAGATTTGTGATTTCCGATTTGAAATCCGGGTCGAGATGGCTTCCATTCCTTCCGTCCTCCAATCGAAAATCGGAAATCAGCAATCTCAAATCCACAGTCGCCTGGTCTTCCAGCGCGCTGAGGATTTCGTTGCCCAACGCGGGGAGAAACACTCTTCTCAGCAGTTCAGCGCTCAGTCGGCCTCCGCTGCCATGACCGAGCAACACGCGGTCAGTCTCAGTTCGCGGCACGGGGCAATTCAGGTTCGCGAAGTCTGGCATTGCTCAGCCCTTCGCCTGCTGAAAGCGGCCCGCGTGGTAGTACGCGGCACACGCGCCTTCGGAAGAGACCATTGTTGCTCCGAGTGGCGTGAGTGGCGAACACTCCTTGCCAAACGCCGGGCACTCGTGCGGTTTCTTCAACCCCTGGAGAACCAGTCCGCTCATGCAGAGCTTTGATTCCTCCGCCACGACAGACTCCACCGCGAAGTGCGTCTCCGCGTCGAACTCCGCGAACTCCGCGCGCAGTCGATAGCCGCTCTGCGGAATGTTGCCGATCCCGCGCCACTTGCGGTCGGTGATCTCGAACACTTCATTCACCACGGCACGCGCGTGCGAGTTGCCTTCGGGTTGAACGGCTCGCGAGTACACATTCTCGACTCCGTGTCGTCCTGCTTCGAGCATGGTCACGCACTTCAGCACGCCTTCGAGTAAATCAACCGGCTCGAATCCAGTGACCACGACCGGCACGCGGAATCGTGCAGCAAGCGGTTCGTACTCCGCGGTTCCCATCACCGTGCAGACATGACCAGCGGCGAGGAAGCCTTGAACCCGGTTCGCGGGTGATGAGAGGATTGCTTCCATCGCCGGTGGAACGAGGACGTGCGAGACAAGAATGCGAAAGTTCGCAAGTCCGCGCTGTCGCGCTTGCTTGACGGCCATCGCGTTCGCCGGGGCTGTTGTCTCGAATCCGACCGCGAAGAACACCACCGTGCGGTGAGGATTCTGCTCCGCGAGTTTCAAGCAGTCGAGCGGCGAGTAGACCACTCGCACATCACCGCCCGCGGCCTTCACCGCAAGCAGATCAGTGCGGCTTCCGGGCACGCGAAGCATGTCTCCGTACGAACAGAAGATGACTTCGGGGCGTGAAG
>JAKEEV010001380.1 GCA_022616395.1 Planctomycetia bacterium
CACACTCATTGAGTTACTTGTCGTCATTGCGATTATCGCGATCCTCATCGGCCTCTTGTTGCCCGCGGTGCAAAAGGTTCGCGAGGCAGCGGCTCGGATGAAGTGCAGCAACAACCTCAAGCAGATTGCCCTGGCGTGGCACAATCACCACGACGCGCAAGGCAGGTTCCCGCCCGGCGCGTATGCCCCGCCCGGCGCATACACTCCCAACTCGGCCGGGACCAACTACACCTGGAGCACCGCCTGGCGCGATCCGCGGCCGAACGGTTGCTGCCCGTGGGGAGCGTTCAGTTGGTCGGCGATGATTCTGCCGTACATCGAGGGCGACAATGTTTATCGCTCGCTCAACCTCAACGTTCAGGCCTATGCGGACAACGTGCCCGAATTCACTTCAACTGATGTCCCGGCGGGATGGGCGCCGGCGAGCCGTGAACGCGGACCGGGCGGGAACGTAGCCAACCAGCTTGCGTCCCGGAACATGCCGAAGATATTCGAGTGCCCGTCGCGGCCGATAACCTTCAACACACCTCAGAAGGACTACGCGGTCGCTTACGACAACAACCGGAATGGCGAGAACTGCTGCCCGGAGCGCAGACCGCGCGGGAGCCGGGGCGAGTTCACCGGCATGGGTTGGATCAACAGCGACATCCGCATGGCACACGTCACCGACGGGACGAGCAACACCTGCATGGTTGTGGAGAAGGGGGCTAACTTCAACCAGAGCTGGTGCCCGGCCGGGAGGGGTTGCAACCCGTTCCTCTGGGTTCACCACCAATCGCAAGGGTTCGTGTACGCGACGTTCCCGATTAACGACACGCGGAACAACACGCGAGCCGCGGCGAGCAACCACCTCAACGGAATGAACGCCGCTTTCGTGGACGGGCACATCGTGTTTTTGACCAACAGCATCGACATCGTGGTCTATCGCGCGATGTTCAGCCGCAATGGCGGCGAACCGATCTCCGGCTTCTGACGAACTCGGATCGATTCTCATTGCCGTTCTTGAAAGTCGTCGGCATTCGCTGGGTGCCGTTCTTCTCAGAGTAGTAGGCACACGCCGTGTGCCGTGGTTTTATAAATGCAACGGCACACGGCGTGTGCCTACTACTTTGCAAACTTGCACGTCTTTCTTACTTCGCGGAGAGACCAATCATGCGCACCCGTTTGCTGCCGCTCGCTCTCCTCGGCGTCCTCCTCGTGGTCACCGGCTGTTCGGACGAGCCGAGGGTGGTCAAGGTGTCTGGCGTGGTCACTCACAACGGCGAGCCGGTGCCGAACCTGCGCCTGAACTTCCAGCCGGAGAAGGGCCGGCCAAGCTGGGGCGACACCAACGAGAAGGGCGAGTTCACCCTCGAATACGATGCAACCCGCAAGGGCGCTCAGGTCGGCATGCACACCGTCTCCGCCAGCTATCTCCCTCGCACCGGCGACGAGGAGATGTCCGGGAAGATGCCGCCAGTGGTGAAGTCCATCACCGACAAGTACGGCGACATGCAAAACTCGCCTCTGAAGATCGAGATCACCGGCTCGATTGACAACTTGGAAGTGAAGTTCGATTAGCCGCGACCGCTCATCAGTCGTACCTCTTCCACTCAACTGAGGTTACTCATGTCCTTCACGCTCAGACCGCGAACGAGTTCTCCGCGAGGGTTCACGCTCATCGAGTTACTTGTCGTCATTGCGATTATCGCGATCCTCATCGGCCTCTTGTTGCCCGCGGTGCAAAAGGTTCGCGAGGCAGCGGCTCGGATGAGCTGTCAGAA
>JAKEEV010001381.1 GCA_022616395.1 Planctomycetia bacterium
GAGCCGGAAGCGTGAGCGACGGGTTTTTGGGTTTTCATCGGAGCCGGAAGCGTGAGCGACGGGTTTTTGGGTTTTCATCGGAGCCGGAAGCGTTAGCGACGGGAGATGAAAGCCCGTCGCTAACGCTTCCGGCTCCGATTACTCGATTACGCCGTTGCTCCGCCATCGAAGACGAAGACCTGCCCGGTCACGAATGACGCTTCATCTGAAGCGAGGTAAAGCGCCGCGAAACCGATCTCGTCCGGCTGGCCGATTCGACGAATGGGTTGCGTGGTCTCGACGTGCGCTCGGTGCTGTTCGTCTTTCCAGAAAAACTCGCTGAAGTCGGTCTGGATCAGTCCCGGCGCGATGGCGTTGACGCGAACACCATGCGGGCCGAACTCGCGTGCCCACGAGCGCGTCAGCATGATTAGCCCGGCTTTCGTGAAACTATAGAGCAGCCCACCGGGTTGCGGTACGAGACCCGCAATCGACGCGATGTTGATGATCGAGCCGCTTTTCCGCTCGATCATCTTCGGCACGACGAGCCTCACGAGCCGAAGAGCGCTCTTGATGTTGATCTCGATCATCTTGTCGAGCATCTCATCGGTCACGTCCAGAGATGGCCCCTGTCCGATGTTCGTTGCGCTGTTGTTCACGAGAATGTCGATGGGTCCGAGTTGCGTTTGTGTCTCGCGGACGAGGTTCTCCAGTTGATCCGCGCGCCCGACATGACACGCGATCGGCACGACCTTCCCCGGCAGTGAAGAAAACTCCGTCGCGGTGGCTTGCAAGTTCTCCATCTTGCGGCTGGCAATGACCACATTCGCGCCGGCCTCGGCGAAGCGCTTGGCGATGGCCTTGCCGATTCCGCGCCCTCCTCCGGTGACGATGGCGACTTTCCCCGCAAGCGAAATCGAGGCGGACATGAGTCACCCACTTTGAAATCTCGATTGATCCGCAGATTACGCAGAGAAAAGACCGAAGAGACAATGGCCACAAAAAGCACAAAGGGCACAAAAGAATACAGAAGACAAAGACAGAAGATTGAGTTCAATTCAACTCTGCTTCCTGTCTTCTATTTTGTGCCTTTTGTGCTTTATTGTGGCCATTCTCTTCTCTTCCAATCTGCGGATCATTGCGTATTCCGAATTCCGCATTCCGCATTGGGATCACCGCGATAGAGCGCATCCAGTTCGGCCTTGTACTTCGCGAAGATAATTCCGCGGCGCGTCTTCAAACTGACCGTTAGCTCGTCGGCGGCCACTGTGAACGGTCGCGGAAGCACGATGAACTTCTTCACCTGCTCGTAGCTGGCGACATCGACCAGACACGCACACACTCGTTTTCGCAGAACCTCGTAAACCGCGGGGTGCCGGGTCAGCGCGTCTTCGGAATCCGCAATCTGCAATCCGCAATCCGCAATCGCGCGGCGGAGGTTGTCCCAGTGTGGAACGAGGAGCGCGGTCAGGTAGTTCCGTCCCTCGCCGTACACGACAGCCTGATCGATGCACTCATCAGCAACAAGTAACCCCTCGATCTGGGGAGGAACCACTTTCTTGCCGTTGGAAAGAACCAGTAACTCCTTCTTGCGGCCGGTGATGGTGAGGAAGCCATCTGAATCGAGAGCGCCCAGGTCGCCGGTGTAGAGCCAGCCGTCGCGGATGGCTTCGGCGGTCGCTTCGGGTTTGTTCCAGTAGCCCTTCATGACGTGCGGCCCGCGTGTGAGGATCTCGCCATCCGGCGCGATCTTCACTTCAACGCCGGGCAACGCGACTCCGACCGTGTAGGGTTTGTTTCGCGTCGTCAGGTTGAACGTGATAACGGGCGAGCTTTCCGTAAGCCCATAGCCCGGAAGAATCGGCAAGCCCGCGGCTCGGAGTGTGGTTTCGATGGCCGGGGGAAGTGGCGCGCCGCCTGCTCCCATACACCGGATGCGCGGGCCGAAGACGGAGCGTAAGCGCGCGGACACAACCGCCGGATCGGGAGACGCGATAGTTGAGAGCACTTTCTCGTAGAAGCGCGGGACGCTGGAGAATTGTGTCGGCTGAATCTCGGCGAGGTTAGCGACGAGCGTCTCGACGCTCTCCGCGAGGCACAGCAGCAACCCCGCGAACAGGCGCTCATAATGATCGACAGTGCGCGCGTAGATGTGACTGAGCGGCAGCCAGCAGAGTTTCACATCGTCGGGCCGACTCGGCTCGGCTTCCAGACACGCCGCGACGTTACTCAGGATATTGGCGTGCGTCAGCATGACGCCCTTCGGTTCGCCGGTGGTGCCGGAAGTATACATGATCGTCGCCAGGTTTTCCGGACCGAGCGCCTTGCCGCGTTGGGTCATTTCCGCGCTGAGGCGAGGGAGCGATTGCCGGCCACGTTGAAGGAACTCATGCCAGGAGATCGCGTCGGAGCCGGCCGCGGTCGTATCGAAGACAACTACTCCTTCGAGTTCGGGCAACTCCGCGCGAACTTGCCGCACCTTCTCAAGTTGCGCGGCAGTAGAAACGAATAGCCACCTTACGCCGGCGTCCTTCATCTGGTAATGAATCTGCCGGGCACTGAGAGACGCATGAGGCGAGACCGTGACCGCGCCCGCGGTGAGGATTCCCATATCCGCGATGAGCCACTCGACGCGATTTTCACCGAGTAGCCCGACTCGGTCGCCAAGCTTGATGCCCACATCCGCCAGCGCGGCAGCGCAGGCCAGCACGTTGGTCCAATACTCCGTCCAGGTCAAGTCCTGATAGCGCCCGTCGCGCTTGAACCGGACCGCGACTTGCGATCCGATGCGCTCGGCATGACGGGGAAGCAACTCGGCGAGGTTGCGATTGTTCATGTGTGCCATCCCTTCAGACTTTCATCGAGCCGCAAACGGGTGCGGCCCAACTCAATCTCGTATGCTCGGTCAGCAGCCGGTCGATTGCCTCAGTGATGTGTGGCGGCATTGACGACGACCGCCTCACCTTCAGATCCACGTGCGTGTTGACTGATTCGACGGTAGCGGCGAGCACATCGAGTTCATCAATCGTCATGAAGTGCATCGAGTGCAACCGCTTGGCTGTTCGGCCCAGCACGCGGCTGCGGATCGTGATGTGCTGACCGACTCGCACTTCCTTCAGGTAAGTAAAGTGCTGCTCCAGAGCGAAACTTCCGGCATTGTTGGCCTTGAAGTATTCAAGGGTGATGCCGACCATCTGAAACAGGCCCCACGCGCCCATGCTGAACAGATGCGTGTACCACATCACGTTCATGTGGCCCATCTCGTCCAGATACGCATCGGGGATGACCGCCCGGTACGTGATCGGTAACGCGCTCAGGTCCATGATGTCTCTTTCTGCTTTCTTCAATCGGAGCCGGAAGCGTCAGCGACGGAAGGAAGAAGCTTTCTTCAATCGGAGCCGGAAGCGTCAGCGACGGAAGGAAGAAGC
>JAKEEV010001382.1 GCA_022616395.1 Planctomycetia bacterium
GAGCCGGAAGCGTCAGCGACGGTGCTTCATTGGAGCCGGAAGCGTCAGCGACGGTGCTTCATTGGAGCCGGAAGCGTCAGCGACGGGTGTTTGAAAACCGTCGCTGACGCTGATTGTCAGCGCACTTCGGCTTGTCAACGCTCCCGAAATGCGTTCCAATCTGCATTCTCAACGATTTCTGCACGTAGGATGCACGCCCCGAAGAGTGTTCGGGGTTGGAACCTTCGCCATGATGGCCCCGCTGCCGACCACCAGCCCCTCCGGCGACCGGCCCGAGCTACCGCGGGTGCGGCTGGAAGTGCGTACGGGTTCGGGTCGAGCGGTGAGTTACGAGTTCGGAGGAGTGGAGTTCCTCATCGGTGGCGCGACCGGTTGCGACTTGCGGCTTCCGCTTGCGAATGTGCCTCCGATCGCGGTGCAGCTCATGCGCCGGCCGGACGGTTTGCGCGTGCGTCGAGTCGCGGCCGGCTTGCCTGTTGCTCTCAACGGCTCGCAACTTCCGGCCGGGACCACGGTTCCCATTCACCAGGGCGATGCGCTCGCGGTCGCGGGGCTGGACATCGCCATCCACATCCACGAGCCGGGCAGTTTCCTCTCGCCGAAACTCCTTCCGATTACCGATGAGCCTGTGATCGTGCCTCCAGTCGAACCGTCGGGCTTACGCCCCGACGCTCCTGTACCCGACTTCTCCGAAGAATACCGCAAGCTCGAAGAACGAAAACGCGCGCTCGACGCGGAGGAAGCAGACCGACGCTCTGCGTGGGAATCGCAAGACGCGGAACTAATTCGCAGACGGCGCGAACTCGACCAGCAGACGGAGGAGTTGGAAGCCGACCGCGTGTTGTGGTACGGCCGCAGACGCGCCATCGAGCAGGAACTCGCCGACCGACGCGCGGAAGAAGCCATCGCGAAAGAGCAGGAACTGGCAAACCTGCGCGCTGAACTCGGCAGTTTACGTCAGCAGTGGCTCGATGAGTGCCAGAAGCAGCGTGAGGAACTGGTTCAGGATCGTTTACAGCTTGAAGGCCAGCGCGCAGCATTCGAGAAGGAACGCGAGGCATTTGAACCGAACCGGCAGATACTGCGAGACGAACAAGCTCGGCTCGCGGCTCAGACACAGGAACTCGCACGCCAGCGCGAACTCTTCGCGGCCGACCGCGACATCTTCGAGAAGGCACGAGACACATTCGAGGCTCATCGAGCCTCAGAGACAGAGCGACTCAACTCGTGGGAAGCGGACTTGAATACACGCGAACGCGAACTGGTTCGCCGAGAGGAATTGGTTCGCACCGCACGCGACGAATTCGAGCAGGAGCGATTACGCTTTCAAGAGGATTTGGTTCGGCTCGAACGCCGTTCCTCCGCGCTGGACGAAGGCGAACGGCGACTCGCTGCCAACACGCAGGAGAGCGAAGCGCGACTTGAGCAACTCAAGCGCGACGCGGCCGAGTGGGAAGAAACGGTACAACTGGCAACGAAGGAACAGGAACGACTTCGAGCGGAGGCCGAGCGACTCGACCGCCAGAAGAATGAACTCGATGCTCAGTCCGCGACTCTCGCCGAACGAGCCGCGCAGCTTGAAGCTCAGCAAGCGGTGTTGGCCGTGCTTCGGGCAAAGCTCGACCGTTGCCGACAGGACATGGAACGCGAGGCGTGGCAACTGGCAACCGCTCGCGTGCGCGAGGATGAGGCTCAGGAGGAACTTCGCAGACGCATCCTGGAAGCGGAAGAGGTTCGAGCGGCGTTGAGCGCTGTTCAGGAAGACGCGGAGCGGGAACGGATGCGACTGGAAGAACGCGATTCGCTCCTCACCGCCGGCCTGGAAGAGATTCGACTTCAGAAAGAAGCTCTCGCGGCTGAGGCTGCACGGCTTCAGCAGAAGGAATCGGAACTCGATACGCGCTCGGCGGAGTTCGCGGAGCAGGCCGGGATGCTCAAGGGGCGCATGACTCAGGCTCTCGACTTGCAAAGCCGACTCGAAGCGGATCGCGTGGCGGTGCGCGAACGAGAAGCCGCTCTCTCGCAATCCGAAGAAGCACGTCAGGCACTTCAAGAGCAACTGCGCCGCCGCGCGGAGGACTTGACCACCCGAGCCAAGTCGCTCGACGAACTGACTCGTCAGCTTGCTTCCGACCGCGCTGCTCTGAACGAAGCCCGCGCAGCACTCGAAACTTCGCGTCAATCAGCCGAGGACGAACTGACCGCGCGCAGACTCGAACTCGAAGCTCGCGCTGAAGCCGTGGAACGTCAGGCCACTGACTTCGCGGACAAGGAACAGGCTCTGGCCCGGCAAGTCGGTCGATTAAAGGATGTGGGAGCCGCGGTCGCAGCCGAGCGCAAGAGTCTTGCCGAAGCTCGCGCGACCTGGGAAGCGGATCGCACCGCGGCTATCGAAACAGACCGCATTGCACGCGAAGAACTGGAAGCTTTCCGCCGCCAGGCCGCATCCGATCTGGAAGCCCTTCGCGCTCAAGCACCCGAACTTGACGATCAGGCGAAGCTCGCGCTCGAACGACTTTCCGCCGCACGAGACATGCTGCGCGGGCATCTCAACGAACTTCACGAGTTCGCCCGCACCAGCCGCACGGACCTGGAAACCGCTCGCACGCAACTTCGGCAAGAAGCAGAACGACTGCGCGAGCAAAACGAAGCACTCGACCGCGCAAAAGACGAACACCGGCTCGCGGTCACCGCGTTCCGGCAACAGTTGATCGAGTGGCAAGGAACTGTCGCCGACATTCGCCGCGCGCTTTCGACAAGTGAGAATCGCCTTGATGCGAAACAAGCCGCCGCAACCGAAGCGGCCCGAGTCGCGGACGATGCCACACGCCAGCTTGCCGAGGAAACCGCCCGCCTCCGCCACGAACGCGAGGAGTTAACCGCCCGTCGAACCGAGATGGAACGCCATCTGTCCGACATGCGCGAGTGGTATCGCAAGAAGTTACGCGAACTGGCCAAGGGGAACGCGGAACGCGGAACGCGGAACGCGGAACCCAATCCAAATCCCGAACCGACTCTTCCGCGACTCGTCGACACCGGCGACAGGTTGCCCGATTCTGATTCTTCCAGTTCCGCGCTCCGCGCTCCGCGCTCCGCGCTCGAAGAACTGGAACCGGGCGACAAGCAACTCGGCGAGTTGCTCCGCTCGCTTGGGTTGGTTGATGCGGATACGCTCTCCGCGCTCTGGAGCGAAGCGAGCCGTCAGCGTCGAACACTGCGTCAGGTGTTGCTCGCCAGCGGAGTCATCACGCTCTATCAACTCGCGCTGATCGAAGCGGGCAATCTCGATGCTCTCGTGCTTGGTCGATTGCGAGTGATCGACCGACTTCGTGTGTCTCCAAAAGAAGCCATCTATCGCGTGTTCGATCCGAAGCGCGCGGGTGAAAAGTCCGGCGGGTTGTATCTGCTTCGACATCTTGGCGAACCGGAGATGCACGATGCGATCCGAGCGGAAGAGTTTCGGCAACGCTTTTCCGCTGCTCGCGATGTGACTCACCCGAATCTCGCGGGCGTGGTCGAAGCGTTGGAGATCAACGGCCGACCCGCAGCGCTTCAAGAGTGGCTGACGGGGCTTTTCAGTGCCGACTGGCCTCCGTTCGCGGCTCACCCCGGCTGCTGGGTTCGGCTCGCGACAATGGGCGCAAGCGCGCTCGACGCGGCCCATCGAGTCGGGCTTGTGCATGGCCGACTCACTTCCGATTGTTTCGTGCTGACGCCCGAGGGCGTGTTGAAGGTGACCGGCTTCGGCGAACCGCCGTGGTTAAGTGCGACTTCGGGAGTTCACGCCTCCGGTTCGCCTGGAGTCGAAGTGTCGGTGGCTGCGGATTTACGCGCGTTCGGGCAAGTTGTTTTCGGCTGGTCGCAGTTGGCGGGTAAGAAGCGTGTCGCGCGCACGAAGGGCTTCCCCGAATCTCTGTGGGCAGTCATTCGTCGGCTGGAATCAGAAGCGGAACCACCGATGGCCGACACGGTGGCTTCAGCTCAGCCGTACCGATCCGCGTCGGAACTGCTCGCCGACTTGCAGCGCATCGCACGCGACACTCCCTTCAGCGACGACGCCTGGGAGAAGCTCTTGAAGCACATCTCCGACAA
>JAKEEV010000251.1 GCA_022616395.1 Planctomycetia bacterium
GAGCGGCACAAGAACGTTTCTCGGAAAGCGAACGCCAGCACCAATTCGCAGAGTGGCTTCGATTTTCGGAGTAATCAGCTTCAGGAAGTAGTCCTTGAGCGATCCTCCGAATAACCCCGCGAAGAATTCCTCCACACGCGCGGCCGTTTGATCCAGATCCGAGTTGTCCAGGATGTAGACGCTGAAGATGAGTACCGATGAGTCTTCGAGTTCCGGCTCCGCTTCGATGGCGGCGAGCACTTCGCCAATCGGATCGGCTGTTGTCGGGTGTGGGATCGAGGTCTCGTAGAAGTCGTTGACATCATCAACGAACTGATTGATGGGCGTGGCTCCTCCAATAAAGATGCTCAGAGCGCGCTCGAGGAGTTGCCGCTCGGAAAGCCCCAATACAGTAAGCGCAAGCTGAAAGAAGTCGCCCGGTTGGAAGGAGAAAGAGGTCAGGTCGAACTCGCGTAGCCAGGTGAGGATTCCCCACTCGTAGCGGAGCGTGACCGGAAACTCGGAAGTGCTTCCCGGTGTATGACCGGGGTTAAGAACCAGAAAAATCCCCGTGCCGGGGACTTCCACTTCCAGCGGCTTGCGCGTGACGATACTCAGGCTGTATTGAGCCGCATCACCGCGCGGGCTTGTGCTGTGCTGAAGATCCTTGAAATACAGATCGCTCAGCAGGTTGGTTAACCCGTCCTTGACGAACCCGAGCGCTTCCGGGAATGAGTCGCGCGGGACGAGCGAACTGAGCGGCGGATAGAAGACGCTGGGCATCGAGTGCTCCTGGGCGATGCCTTCGATCTGAGTTGCGTTGCCCCTCAATGAACTTTCACCCGCTCCCTTGCGGTCGCGGCTCGTTGTTAAAGAGCCGCGACCGCAAGGGAGCGGGTGCTTTTGAATCACTGTCAGGGGAGGCTGTCCAGCCAGCGCCTGATGAGGGTCTCGATCTGCGCGATGACATCGGCGATTCCCAGTCCGGCCTCGGTTGGGCTGGGAATGTGGATGTGACCTGTCAGCGTCGTGCTGGCCGTTTGCCTGCGGCGGTGGGCGACTCGATAGAAAATCTCGTTGGAAAGGTAATCGCCTCCGGAGGCTTGCAACGCTTGCCCCGTGATCGACGCCAGCGCGAAGGCGGGCACATTGGAGTTGGTTCCGCTTGCGGTCGGGTGCGCGTGCGAAGCAGCCGGATTTTCCGCCTGAAACGACTGATCGAAGAACACGCGCTGACCGGGCGCGGGCGGTGTGCTGAACGGTCCCTGCACCATGACGTTCGCCGGGAGTGTTGTCTCGACGAAGGCCGGGTGGGTTGCGTTGTCGCCCAGTTGTCGCGGCGGTTGACGGACAAATTCGTTATCGGGATACCCTCCGCGTCTGCGGCCGGCGAAGCGCTCCAGATCGAAGAAGCTGAAGCTCCCATTCTGGCTCACGGTCGTGATCATCTCGACTTGACCGGGCCCGCTGAGTCGCGGGTTCACCAGGTCTTCAACGCGACCGGCGTCGAAGTCGCGGTAGCGCACGGGGAAGAGTGCCGTTTCGATGTACGCGGTCTTTCCAGACGAGGTCACGGTTGCTCCGTGAAACGCCAGTGCAACAGCAGCAGACGGGTTGCTTCTCTCGGGATCATCGCTCAGGGAGAAAGGATCGAACCCGGTGAGCAACACTTTCCGTGAGCCGCCGGGAGCGGCACCGAAATTCAGTTCGTACCCGCGTGACTTCTTCTCGAAACGATCCACCAAAGTGTTTCGGCCCGAGATCGACGCCAGACAGAATGCATGACTTTTGAGAGCTACCAACATCCTCAGGCGTGCCCAGTAGAGCGTTCGCTCGTGGTCGTCGGCGTGTGCGCGGTCGGCTTGTGCTCGTGCTCGTGCTCGTTGAAGGAGTTGGGCGACATCATCCACTCTGGTTTCCAGTGCCGCCTGAGCCGCGGCGTTATTGGCGATGGCCGCGATTTGAGTCGAGAAGTTATTGACGAAGTCGCGTGTCTTGGGGATGCCCGCGATGGGGCCGTCCTGATCGCGGTCGATGAAGTAGTCTTCGACTGCCTTCGGAAGGGTGAAGGCGCTTCCGAGTGGCGCGGTGTTCGTCAGAGCGCCTGGTCCGCCCGCGAGCACAATCACCGTATCCGCACCCGTCAGAGTCACAGAGACGACCTGGTACTGGCCGTTGTTACTGGCAGACTTGTCGATCTTCAGTTGGTCGCCCGGAACGACATCCTTGCGCCAGTCGTCGTTTTGAATGGTGATGGAATTGTTGGCCGTGGTGACGACGCCGATTCTGCGCTCTCGCGCTCCGCGTTGGCGAGTTCCCTTCTCTTCTTCAAAGTTGCGTAAGTAAACAGTCGGGAGTGGTTCCGCGTCCGCGAATGCCTTTGACGCAAATAAGTGGCGATCAACGGAGTAAACGCGAATCTCCGTGGCCGGGAATTCGCTCTGATATGTCCCGTCAGCCGTCTTGAGTCCCTGTAGTCCCACGCGATACCGCTGAGCTGTTCGGCCGGTTGGGTCCACCACCTGAGTTTCGCCATCGAGCAAGAGCGTGCGCAGATACGCCGTGCTCAATCCCGCCGTGGAGAGAGCCGGAAGTGAGTCGAACTCTGCCTTACTTAACCCCAGCAAGAGCACACTGGTGGGCGGGTAGCCGTCGGTGGGGTTCTGCCGCAGTTGGAGCGTGCGCACGATGGTGGCTCCATCGGCCACCTGATCGTGTTCCAGCAAGTACACGCCGAACAGACCCGCTTCCGCGAAGAAACTTGGTCGGTCGCTGATTCCGTCCGTGATTCCGCGCAGCGGGACGAACGGGAACGCGGAGTTGGTGTCGCTGGCGGTGGTCACCGCGTAGAGCAGAACGCGCTCGGTGGTTCCTGTCTGTTGAGCCAGTCCGCACTCCATCATTTGCCGCCAGCCGAGCGCGGTGTGAGCGTCCACGTAGCGATTGTCTTGAGTGGAGATCCACTTCAGCCCGGCGGTTCCCGCCCAGCGGCTCACGCGGTCGATGGGACCGAACACGTTGTCGGTATACTTTTGCGTTTTCAGCACAGTGTTCGGTACGGGCACCGTTGGTGTGGGCACTTCCATGCGGCCGTAGTAGAGTCGGAGAACCCAGGCCACTCCAAGTTTGGCACCGGCGGGTCCGGTGTTCGGGAAGCGGAAGCCTTGCGTGAGCGTCCACTGGCCCGCGCCCGTGTGGAGTTCCGCGTTGCGGACGAATGCGCCGTTAGTCGCTGGCGTGAGGAGTTGACCGTGCTCCACGAATAACACGGGGTTCTCGTTGTCGTTACGCGGCAATCCCAGATGCAACTCGTTGAAGTCCGCGGCGGTCGCGACGGGAGTTGAGTTGTCGAGAATCACGATGGGCCAGCCATCGGTGGCATAAGCGCGCGGAGTCAGCACCGTGGCAGATGATCCCGTCAGCAACTGAGTGTTCCCACCGCCGTCATAGTTGCGCTGGAAGTTCAGCGAACTGCTGTTCTCGCTTCTGATGTCGAGATACAAGTGGTGCTTGGTGTGGAACCGGCTCACCACGTTCGTGAATACGTCCTGACCCTGCCAGGTGATTCCTCCCGGAGCTTCGACCCTTCCTCCGTCATGGATATGCAGACCGTAGAAGCTCGCGAGGTCGAGAAAGTTCAGAATCTCTTCTTGCTTCAACCGCAGTGCGAATTGTTCGGCGGCGTTTCCGCTGGGCATAGTGCTAATGTCGATCTCGGCGGACTCGCTTCGCGCGTAGTTCAAGTTCGGAGAGAAATCACCCTCCTCGATGATGATTTGAAAGCCGAAGTTGGAAGCACCCGTTCCGTGATGAAAGCGGCCGAGATTGAGTCCGCGAACCGCGAGTGGAAGTTGATCGCCACCGACCCGAAAAAACAGATCGTCAATCGGCTCCGAACCCGTCTGGGTGTCGGGGTCGTAACCCAGAACGGTCGCGGGCATATCAGTGACGCCTGGGTTGAGGGCCAGGAACGTCGTCCACACGTCGGTGAGGAACGGAGACGCCCCTGCTTGCGCTCGAATGAGTTTCGCATCTGCCCCGGTGTTCCCCTTCAAGAAGTCGGTGAGCCGTAGCCCGCGATAGATGAAGTACCGGATGGGCGTGAAGCCCGCGAGTGGTTGCGTCAGTGGTCGCAGGATGAGGTTCACTGTCTCGTTGTTCGCAGGATCGCGCTGAAGAGCCACGAAGCCGTCCACGACCATGTAAGCATTGACATCTACTGTTGCGTTGAAAAGCGATGTGGTTCGGTAGCGTGTGGTGCGGCTAGCGGGGTTCACCGGACCAAAGGCCAGTTCGGGCGTCTGGGTGATGAGAGCCATATCCGCGAACACATGCGATAAGGGCCTCGGCCGAGTTGCGGTCTGAGCCATCTGGACTCCGGTCGGAGTCGGAACGATGACGAAGACGGCCACAACGTGCCGGCCGGTCGCTACAGGGAAGTCGCGGAAGTCGCTCAGAATCTCGGCCTCGATGACCAGTTCGATGATGCTCATATCGACCGTCAAGGTGCAGCCGAACTGAATGTCAAACTGTTCGCCGGTGGCCGCGGGTTGTGTCCCATCAGGTCGGCGAGCTTCCAGCGGAGCGGTTGCCGTGGCCCAGGGAGGAACCGTGTCCCAGCCCCATGCGCCTGCGGTGTTGCGGAAGAAGCGAACTTCCTCCGTGGGGCCGACTTTCCGCGCGGTGAATTTCAATCGCACGCGCTCCGCGGAGAAAGTGCCAGCGGTGGCGCGCACCTCCACGCGGAAGTCGCGCGTGACGCTCAGACCAGTGTTGTCCACTTCAACGTGAGGGCCGAGGGGGTCTTTCCCGTTGGGCTTCATGAACCGGAACTTGGCGAACGCCAGTTCGCGGAAGGAGATGTTGTTGTTGTCCTTGGCGGTGAAACCAGCCAGCGCTCCGTCATGAGGAACCACCTCGCCCAGAATGAATAGCCGGCGCGGGAACGCGGGCTTCGGGCGATTCGGATTGTTGGTCGGCAGGCGCAGAGCCTCCGGCCAGCCGACGACATCCGTCTGATCCGCCCCGGCGGCCAATCCCGCGATCGGTACGTGTGTCTGCGTTCGCGTTCCCGCGCGCCCGGAGGATGGGTCGAATGCACCCACCGCGACGGGGTCGCCTTCCCTGTAGTGGTCGATGTTGAGGAAGGCATCAACTCCGGAACGGGCGTAGAGATTCCATCGGTCGCCGACCGTGTGTCCGGTGTGAGAACCGAAACGCACCTGAACTCCGTCGTTGAGTACGCGGTCGAGTGCGCCCGCGGCCAGCGCGGTGGGAGCACCGACGAGCGCGCCGTCCCGGAACCAGCGGAATGTGTCACCGGCTGCTGCGGTTGCAGTAATCTCCACGGTGTAAAGTGCCCGCGCATTGGCTCCGGTGTAGCGCGCAATCACCTGAAGGTCGTCGGGGCCAGGAGCAGCGGCAATCGAGGCGAATCGGCTCACCGGGAAGCCATCGCTGACGCAGAGCAGTATCCGCGAGCGCGCTACATCCAGGACATTCGGAGAGGTAGCGGGAGCGAAGGCCGAGGTGGTGAAGTAGGGGAGAGTCCCTCGGTTGCGAATCCGCAGTTGGATGAACCGACCGGCCACCTGGCGGGCTTTGACGATCCACTGATCACTCAGCGTGTGTCCAGTCACGGCTGCGAAGCGTATGCTCACTCCGTCGCTGAGAGGTTGGGCGGCGGCAGCGATTGCCACACCAACCGTCGGCGCTCCTCCGTCCTTGTTCCACTTGAAGGTGTCGGCGGCTCCCGTGCCATCAATCTCGATTGTGAACGTCACCTCGGCGGCGCTGGTGCAGACTCCAGCCACCTCCAGGTCGTTGCGTCCGTTCCCGATGTGGATCGCGGGGTCCACGGTGATCTCAGGCGCCTGATGTGGGCCGGGGTCTGCGTATGCGGGAGCGGCGGGGGCGTCGTTGCGTGCCCAGATGTCTGGACTTTCGACCTCCTGAGCGCCGACGTTTGTCACTCCGTCGTCGGCGAGGAAGTTGCGGATGACCAGATCGCGCTCGTTGTGGGTGAAGTTCTTCGCCGCGATCACTGCCTCGAGCGCGTCCAACCGTCCGAAGCCAAAGCCAAGACTGTAATCAGCCACTCGACCCACTCGCACGTTCTCTACACCGGCGGTGTTGAACGGGTGGTTGAAGTCCAGCGGGTCCACCTCGACCTGATTGCCGGGAAGTGTTCGGATAACGGCCTTCACCTCGGTCCCTTGCTTCCACACGATCCGGTCATCAGGGTGGGCACGTGTGACGGGATTATTGAGCGTGAGGCTGGTCGCTCCTTTGACGTTGACGCTGAACGGCCCCTCGAACTGCGTGTTGGCGATCTGGACGACCGTTGCGCGAAGGTGAGCACCTGCAAGTCCGCCTGGAATTGGCGCGCCTGCGGCGTTGAGACGCGTGATGGTGAAGCCCGTGTCGGATGCGCCGAAGTTGGCGGGTTGCCCAGCTCCAGGAGGGTTGGTCATCCTCACCACGTTTACGATCCGCACCGTCTCGGCTACTCCGGTGGGATTAATGGTGATGTCATCTCCGGGTAAGAAGCCGTCCACCGACTGCACCCAGATCACTGTGTTGCCTGCGGCAGCCGCGGCGATGAGCACAGTTTGTGTGTTCCGGCCGATGAAGAGCGTGTCTCCCACCTCGAACTCGTCGGGGTGGTCCACGTTGATTACATTCGGGGTTACAGCAAGGGGATGCACTCCATTGAGCTTGGTCTCCGCGCCAATTACGAGCGACTGCCGGGGATTGATTCCGGCGGTGTTATTGAGGGTGAGGATTCGGTCTCCGCGTTGGACAGGACCAGCCACGATGGTCTTGTTCCCTCCGGTGATGTCGAGCAGCCCTTCGGGTGTGATCAGATCGACTTGCGCGGGGTCGAGCCAGCGATAACGGAAATTCGGTGGAGCGGCGTACTGCGATCCGCGATACCGGAGGTTGATGGGCACGGCCGTTCGACGCATCAGGTCGCGGACTTCCAGCCAGGTCAGTGAGGGTTTCACCGAGAGCATCAGCGCGGCAATCGCCGATGCCTGGGGCGTGGACGCCGAAGTACCTCCGAACTGTGTGGTGTAATTGTTCGCACCGGTCAGCCGGATGATCTCAGCGTTCCCTAGCGTGTAACCGTAACCCAGAGGTCGATTGAGGTTGACCCTGTTGGGTGCCGTGGTGCCGGTGACCGTGTGCAACTCCGAAAAAAATGGATCTGCGGTGTTGCGAATGATGACAGTGTTCCCGCCAGCGAAGTTCCCCAGGTTGGCCGCAGCGACCTCCACATTCCCAGCCCCCACGACGGGAGCATTTGTGATCGGTGCGCGTGCTCCAACCGTACTCGCCAGATCGCCGGTTGTGGTCCGGCTCGGCGCGATGAACCCGAACATCCGTGGAACTTGATGCACTGTGGGGTTGACGTTCTGCGACTCGCTCGGAGCGCAGAAGTCCACGATGCGGTCGGCCACCAGCGCGAATGAGCTGTAGTTCATCCGCACCTCTTCCAGGAGCAGGTCGAGCGAAGAGGCAGCTACCCGGATCACGTTCGAGTTCTCTCCCCAGGTCCCATCGAGCCGGCAGTCGGCGTCTTGGTTGCCAGCGCCGGCGATGATCAGAGTTCCCCGTCTCCTCCGGCCGAACAGTGTTGCACGCTGCAGAGCGGCATCTGTTGCCGCGATGGGAGGTGGTCCGCGGTGTGTATGACTGCAGTTGATGATGTCCGCGCCAGGGACCGGGTTTCCTCCGGTTCCCAGGAGGTGAGGAAATGGCTCGGCTGCCGTGTACGGGGCAGCTCCTCTTCGCCACACGGGATCTTGACCAGCCATGAAGTCGAGCGCGTGAGCCAATCGGAGATCGATAGTTATCGACCAGATGTAACTGCACAATCGCGTGTTCGCGGCTGTGCCCACCGTGCCAACAGTTCCGTTGCTCCCCGCGCTGATTGTCCCGGCCACCGAGATTCCGTGGAAACCCACCGAAGCGTCGTTCCCCACTTGCATTGGCGAGGCGAGGAAGTTGAATGTGAAAAGAACCTTGTTCGCGTTAAGCCCAGGCTGAGTTGCGAGTGTTCCACCAACAACGACCCCCGAGAACTCTGGATGCGTGATGCCGGTTCCGCCTCCTGTTGTCTCAATCCCAGCGTCATGCACGGCCACAATCACATCCGCGCTGCCGAAACTCAGTGCATTTCTTGCCGGGTTCACCTGTTCCCACGCATCAGTGACGCGGGTGACGTAGTCGTGGAACTGGAGAGCGAAGTTCGGGTCGCCGGGGATGAGGGCAGTCGTTTCCTGGTGTGCTGAGGTGATCGAAGTTGCGGTCCGAATCTCCGGGAGAGCCGCGAGTTGCTCCGGCAGAGCGCCATAGTCTGGTCCGGGGATGCCGTTGCTTTCCAAGAGGAACATGAAGGGGTTGCGACCGTCCTGATAATAGATGTGTATCTGAAATGGTCGGACGAGTTCCTCCAGTCGCTCGCGCGTCACTCCGTCTTCAACGATTACTTCGATGAACCGACTGAGGAACCGGCCGATGTTGTCCCTGGACTTAAAAAGCGGCCCGGCGTCGAGCACTTCGGGTGTCTCGCGGAGTGCGCGCTCAAGCGGGTCGTCACCCGCGGCACGCGGAAGTTTCGCCCGGTCGAATATCATCAGACCAGGGCGCTCTGGTTCATCTGGCGAACTCGGTTGGAGAGCGCGGAGTCGCTCCAGAGCCGGGCTTTGAGGAGCTGCCTGCGTTACGGAGCCTTTGGGTTGAGGGTCGGTTTCTGAGGTCGGTATTCGGACGAGAGCCGCGATTTTCTGGCCGTCCGGCTCGAAGTAGACCCGGCGGCCTCCCAGGATGTAGTAAGGCTCTCCCTGACGACCAAGCGACATCGAAGTGTAGAGCTGGGGACCAGCGAGCTTCAGCCGGATCTCTTGCGGGACATAGCCCGGTGCCTCTGCGCGCAGAATGTAGTCGCCAGGCGGCACGGCTTCGCTGGCGTAGAGTCCGAGTCGTTCGTCGAATCGCATTCTTGAGTCGGCTGACTGGGAAGCAGTGGAGTTGGCTGGCTTGAGAAGCAGAGTCGCGTTGGCAACGAGGTTGCCCTGCGAGTCGTTGAGGGTGACGAAGAGTACACACTTGTCGTTCATCGCAGATCCTCGCGCGTCCGGTGGCGAAGTGCGGGCATCCCGTGGAGGGACTGACACCAGCAGGCGCGCCAGGTGATTGAGACCTGAGAGGGCGACTGGATTGCGCTCACTCCGCCAGAGCAAGACGGTCCTGGGCGAACTGGTAGTCTGAGACCTGAGGAGGGCGACTTCGCGTCAACAACCACACCATTCCGGGCGCCGGTGAGAATCCCAGGGTGTTCCCTACGGTTCGGGAAGTTCGCGCCTCTGTGCTCCTTGCACGAGCGTGCGTGCGCGGTGTTGCTCCGACTTGTTAGCAACAAAACTCTGTGAGGCGGATTATTACCACAGCCCGATGCCAGCACAACCGTTTTGCCGAAAGTTTCACAGCATCAATCTTCCGAATTGCGAGCGTTCACTTGCTAGCAGCGAGTTCGACTTCGCGTGCCAACAGCTCGTGGTTGTGCATTCTTCCTTTCCCCCACCCAGACTCGGCGACTTTCCGAGTAATCGCTCCCGTGGGGGCAGTTCGGCTGCCGGGTTTTTGACGTGAAGGATGGGAGAAAGCAAAAGGCTGCAAACGAAAGAGTTTGCAGCCTTCGGATGAGTGCGCGTTACTGGACTTGAACCAGTGACCCCCACAATGTCAATGTGGTACTCTAGCCAACTGAGCTAAACGCGCCTCCACATCATTTCTACGCGATCACACACACGCGTCAAGACGAAACATGACCGTCGCGCCGGCAACGGCAACCGGCAACCGGCAACGCCGCGAGCGGAGTTGCTTGCGCACTCAGTTCCTCCTTGAATTGGCCGTTGTGTTCGCTTCGACCGTGGCGCACAATGTTCTTCCTGCCCACAATCCCCCTTGAGAAATCGCCATGACCTCTCTTCGTCTCCCGCTTTTCCTCTTCGGCGTTGCAATCGTGCTCCCTGTTGCGTTCGCGCAACCAACGGAGCCAGTCAAGGCTCACACCGAGTTGGTTCACGCGGTCGCGGTCTCTCCCGATGGCAAGTTGCTCGCCACCGCGGGCTTCGACAACCTCGTGAAGCTCTGGGAGATCGCCCCCGACGGCAAGCTCAAGGAGAAGCTCACGCTCAAGGGTCACACGGCTGGAGTTTACGCCGTTGCGTTCCACCCCACCGACAAGAAAATCATCGCCACCGCCAGCCAGGACAAGACCGCCCGACTGTGGGATCTGGACGAAGGGAAAATGAAGGTCGAACTGAAGGGCCACACCGATATCGTGGACACAATCGCGTTCAGCCCTGACGGCAAGTCGCTTGCCACCGCCAGCGCTGACAAGTCCGTGCGCTTGTGGAACCAGTCCGACGGCAAGTTAATCAAGAATCTCGGCGCTCACGATGGTTCGGTCTACTCGGTCTGCTTCAGCCCCAATAGCAAGCTGCTCGCATCCGCGGGCGCGGGGAAGGATAACCTCATCAAGTTGTGGGACGTCGCGGGTCAGAAAGAACTCAAGCAACTCAAGGGCCACGAGCACCCGGTCACCGGAATCGCCTTCCTGGATGACGCCAATTTGATCTCCGCGTCGATGGATCGCACCATCCGCATCTGGAAGGTGTCGGATGGGAAGGAAACCAAGAAGGCCGGCCCAACTGAGGACGATCCGTATGGAGTGGCGTGGGCGGAGAAGACAAAAACAATCGCGGTGTGCGGTTACTCCGGGCTGGTGAGTGTGTGGATGCCGGAGTCGCAGAAGGGAGACAAGCTGAAGTCGTTCAAGCCGGTGAAATCGCCCGGTTACTGCATCGCGTTTACCGCCAATGGCAAGATGGTGATAACTGGCCATAACAACGGAACAGTTGCTGTCAGTCCCGTTGGTGGAAAGTGACTTGTTGCGGGTCGGGCTGGGCGATCACAACCGGTTCGCCTGCCGGTGGTGCATCACCGGGAGGTTGCACTGTGTCGCTGGTAATCCACGAAGCACGGCCCGCGCGCAACAGTGGGTCGTTGGCGTACGGTTTCTGTGCGAATCCACAACCGGCCACAGCGAGGCACGCCGCGACTGGGAAGTTGGCCGCGAGTCGCAGCACCCAGCGCATCACATCTATCCCGGAGTCGGTAAACTTCCTGATTTATCGGCTCAAATGGATGTGTGAGTTGAGTTGTTCACTCCGCAGGACAGGCAAGATGCCTGTCTCTTTAAGTAGGACAGGCTTCCAGCCTGTCATGAGTTGAGACAGGCAAGATGCCTGTCCTACGAAGAGACAGGCAAGATGCCTGTCCTACGAAGAGACAGGCAAGATGCCTGTCCTACGAAGAGACAGGCAAGATGCC
>JAKEEV010001383.1 GCA_022616395.1 Planctomycetia bacterium
GAGAAGGCCGGAACGAATGGCCTGCTCTTCGACCGCGAGGGGAGGCTTGTGTGCTGCGAACCGGTATCGCGCTCCGTTACGCGGATCGACCGCGACGGCAAGCGCACTGTGCTCACCGACAAGTTCAACGACAAGAAGTACAACCAGCCGAATGACCTCACGATTGATTCCAAAGACCGCATCTACTTCTCCGACCCGCGGTACGGCAACCGTGACGACATGCAGCAAAAAGATGAAAAGGGGAACACTATCGAGGGCGTGTATCGCATCGACACTGACGGGAAAGTGAGCCGCGTGATTGGTCGCGAAGTTGAACGCGCGAACGGCGTGCTGGTTTCCGCCGACGACAAGTATCTGTTCGTAGCGGATAACAACAACGACAAGGTCGGTGGCGCGCGGAAGCTCTGGCGCTTCGACCTGAAACCCGATGGCACCGTTGACCCCAAGAGTCAGAAACTTCTTTACGACTGGAGAAAGGGTCGCGGACCGGATGGCATCAAGCAGGACACAAAGGGAAGACTTTACGTTGCCGCGGGCTTGAACAAACCAAATCCGCCGGCCGAACCCGCGGAGGATGTGAAGGGCGGTATCTACGTGATCGATCCCGAAAGCGGGAAGCTGCTCGCGTTCGTCGGCGTGCCCACGGATGAAGTCACCAACTGCGCCTTCGGCGGCGACGACCTCAAGACGCTCTACATCACCGGCGGCGGGACGCTCTACAGCATCAAGACGACAACACCGGGAAAAGTGATCTGGCCGAAGAAATGACGCGGAGCGAGTGGCGTTAGCCTGCTGTCGGGTGGTGTCCCAGTTTGGCGTTTGTTGTAGCCGGCCTCTGTGAGGCCGGTCGTTCGGTCAAACCGGGGTCACAGACCCCGGCTACAGGCAAGCTGATGCCTCGGCGCTCACCGGCTATCGTGGGTGTGAGGGCGGATCGTCATCGTCGTCGTCGTCATCGTCGTCCTGCTTCAGTTCCACTTTTCGCACGTATCGCTTGTATTCCTCAGGCGGAAGCAGTCCATCTTCGTTGAGGTCCATCTCCTGGAACTCGTCCACCGGTTGAACACACTTTCGCCATTCGTACAGCGAGACCTGTCCATCCTCATCCAGATCAAACTCCGCGAACCACGGAGGCAAGTCATCCTCATCTTCATCGGGCTTGTCCTTCTTGGCGGCTTCAGCGGCCCGGAGTTTCGCCGTCACCACCACAGCTTCCGCCACTCGCGCGTCGAAGTATTCGCGGTACTCCTCCAGGATGATCCGTCCGTTGGAGTCCGGGTCGCCCTTGAGGGCGGTACGAAGTTTGGGCGGGCACTCCTTCCAGTCCAGTTCCCCGTCCTCGTTCTGATCGAGGACCCGGAAGGCCCGCTTGGCATCCTCTGTGTAATCCTCTTCATCTGGACCGCTGGAAGCGCGCAGTTCGCGGCGCGCGAAACGATCAAACTCGTTGCGTGTGATGGACCGGACCGGACCGAGTTCAAGCTCGCTGACGACGCGATCGAACAACGCCGCGAGCTTCATATCGGTGGTGCTTCGTCGCCATTGCGGTCGGCCACCGGCCAGAACATCGAACCAGGTTTTCACATCGTCGCGGGTCACACCCTTACCGATCTCGCCAGGATAGAGCCGAACCAGTTCCTTGTGCCAGCGATGCACTTCGCGATCAGTGGAACGCACCACACGCTTGGCCAAATCATTCACGATGCGCTCTTCGTACTGCTCGGGCGTCATCTTCTTGCCCTTCAAATCGCGCTGGCGTTCTTGCCCCGAAGTTGCATGAACCGCAAGAAGCAAAACAATGCCGCTGCCAAGCAGCAGTGCCAGGGAACGGAGGACAGGAGTCATCAGGCTGGCTCCGTGAGTATCGAACGCGGGCAACGAACAAGACCGCCTCACGCCAACTGACTGATCGGTTCCGCGTTTTCGAGCAACGGTTTGAGGTCGCGGGCGATGTCGGTGCGCAGACGCAGTTGAGTCACGTCGAAGAGGAAGTGGAGTATCGTAGCGAGCAAGTTCGCGGGCGTGTACGGCTCGGTTGATGGTCGGCCGCCCAGACTGTCGGACTTGCCAATCACCTGACCCATCTTCATTCCGCCACCCGCGACAAGAAGCGGTGTCAGGTCGCCCCAGTGGTCTCGTCCTCCGCGCTTGTTGATCCTCGGCGTGCGGCCCATCTCGCCGGTCACGACGAGTAGCACCTTATCTTCCAGTCCGCGTGCCTTGATGTCGTCCAAAAACGCCGAGACCGCGTGATCCACTTGACCGCCCAGCACGCTCATCGCGCTCATGCCCTTGGCGCTGTTGCTGTCCGCGTGCAAGTCCCAACCGCAATCAGAAACGGTCACGAATCGAACTCCATTTTCCACCAACCGGCGCGCAAGGAGCATCTGCCGGCCGAGCAAGTTCGTCGTCCGGTTCATGTTCACGAACTTGGTGTAATCTTCCATCTTGAAGAGCTTCGACGAATCGTACTTCTCGAGAGTCTTCGAGTCTTCGCGGTCCACGTCGAACGCTTCTCCGATTCCGCGGGCGATCACATCGAGCGCCTGTTGCTGGAACTTGTCCACACGCGCGAATATCGGTTCGCTCTCTCTGCGAACATCATCGAAGGCCGCGAGCAGCTTCTTGCGGTCTTCAAATTGCTCTGTCGGGATGCGCAATTCCATCGCTTTCTTGAGAGCGGCCCCACCGACCGGGTTGAACGCTTCATATTGCGAACCGAGAATGCCCGGAGAAGTGAGCGTGGGCAATGCTCCCGTCTCGAAGTTGCCTCGAAGCTTCAAGCCTTCCTTCACGGCTTCGGGCAGCAGCACCACGTTGCTTGGAATGCCAATCGTGGGGTGAACCGGCCCGCCGAGGTTCGCCGCTATACTACTGACGGTCGCCTTCGCCGCGTTATTCGCGCTCAGCACTTCGCTGTAAGTGTGTCCTCCGTTACGCGACTGATAAGAGCGAATGACCGCAAGCCGGTCAGTCATCTTCGCGAGCTTTGGGAAGTCCGCGCCGAACGTGATGCCCGGCAGCGCGGTCTTCACCTCGCCGGTGGCGCTTCGGTATTCTGCCGAAGCCTCCATATGCGGGTCAAACGTCTCGTGTTGTGGCGGCCCACCCTGAAGGAACAGAAGGACAACCGACTTGTCGCGGACCACGGCCGGTGCCGCGGCCTTCAGCGCGAGCAAGTTTGGCAGAGTGAGCGCGCCCAGACCCAGAGCGCCAATGCGGAGGAAATCGCGACGTGATGTTCCTTCGCAGGTGCGGTTGGGTTTTTTGTCGGAGATGATGAGCATGACGGCTCTTTTCGAGGCGAGACCGACGCAAGGCTGGGATCAGGCAGGATGGTTGAACTCTACCCGGAGTGGTTGACGAATGCAAGAAGTAGACCCGCCTTGCCGAGGCGGGCTTTTCAGGAATGCGGAATGCGGAATCGTCAGGAATGCGGAACGCGGAACGCGGAATGCGGAATCAAAGACAAGTAGGAGTTACGCAGTGTGGTGCAGGTTCGGCTTACCGAAGTTGCGCAGGCTGTCTATAGTCGTGGCATGAGCCAACCCAAGGTGAGCGATTCCCAGTACA
>JAKEEV010001384.1 GCA_022616395.1 Planctomycetia bacterium
GGGGGTGGCCTTTCTAAACCCCATGAATTCCAGCGTTTGCTCGCCATAAAGGCCACCTGGCCCCTCCCCAACATGCACCAAACCCCACAAAACACAGGCGAAAGAGAGCAAGAAGAAAACCGGGGGGTGGCGGGGGGAGGGGAACACCGCCCCTCACACGCGAGCACTGATCCGCCCGCCTCTGACCCAACACAACAACCCATCCACCCAACCTGGTATCAGAACGATTCAATCCAACTCGGTATCACTCCCCAATCTCCGCGAACTCCAGGTGATCGCGCCATCCGCGATACCAGTCCACCGACGAAGCCGCCGTCGGCAATTGCGTGGCGCGGGGCATGTAGAGCACGAATGCGCCGTTCTGGAACAACCGGATGCGCGATGAGTCAGGGTCGAGTACCGCCATCTGCACCCAGCCATTGCGAACCAGCCGGCCAATGATCTCGTTGCGAGCCAGAATGCGAAGCATTGCCTCCGGCGATGTTTCGATCACGAACAAGAGCCGGACCGGTTCGTGAATCTCCACCATCTGCCACGGCAGACCGGTGCGCAAATCGCTCGCCGCTCCGTCCATCACGCCGACCAGCGAGGTGATGTTATGCGGTAACTTCGTTCCGCACCCCCAGCCCGCAGGATCAACACGACAGAAGTAATATTCGAGATTGATCCCCGCACACACTGGGACAGCCGCCGCGAGTATTCGAGCCAGGATTGTCTGCTCGTCGTCGTCTTGCGTGGGGTCGTAGGACGTGAGGAACGCTCGGCGGTCCAGGAACAGCCCGCGTGTGCGTTCTCTTCGGCCGACAACACAGATTGCGTTGGTCGCGTGTCCCCATTCCGGGCGGACCTGGGCCAGATCCTCCGCCCGGTTGTCCATGTGTTGCCGAGCGCCTTCAACGGTGAGCGTCAGCGGAGCAGACTCGAACCGCCGAGCGCGCTCGTGGGCGTTGCCGCCCAGCGCCCGCTCAATTGCGTGGTATGCGTATTCAAAGTCCTCGTGATGCGTGTCGGGTAACCGGTCCTTGTCGAAAACCTTGACGTATTCGTTGCACGTGTTGTGAAGCGCGCCGAGGAACACCGTGTTGGTCGGGATTGTCAGTCCGCGCTGGGCGAGTCCTGCGCGCACACGCGGATCGTTGAGCATCTGAGCCAGTGCTCGCGCGTTGGCTCCACCGATAGCTCCTCCGCACGCTCCGCAGTCGTGCGCCGATTCGTGCGGGTTGTTCATGCTGTGCGATCCGTGCCCGATGATGAACACCAGGCGCGCGAAGTTCCGAGTCAGTCCGATGTCACGCAACTGCCGCTCCGCGAGGTCGATCATCTCGGCAAGACTATATCCGATGTGGCCGTTTTGCGGTCCGGTGTCGGGTTCGGTTCGTTCCAAACGCAATCGGGTGCGCGGAAGGGAATGAACGACGCTCGCCAGCCAGTGGCCAATCCGAGCCGCCAGTCGAGGAAAGAGCGTGCGGACAACCAGCGGGATGGTTGCGAGTACACCCAGCCCGACCGTCAACAGAGCGCCGGCGAGAAAGCCGCGACTGCTAACGTGAACCTTGTGCGAGGCAGTTCCGAAGGCCCGACGCGCCTTCCGGCGCTGGTCCGTCTCTTCCAACGGCTCTTCCGGTTGTTCTTCAACCCAGTGTCTTGGACGGATCACGATCGGGCAAAGCGGAACGAAGTGAGCATCGGCCGCTCCGCGATAGTACATCGCCACACCGAAGAACCCGGCCGCCGCGAACGTCCCGCAGTTGGGAGCCGCTTCTTCCAGGTGCCGACGGAACGATTCTTCCCGCTCGTCGAGGCAAGTGACGACCTGGAAGCGCGGCTCTGGTGCTGGTTGGGGGGCGTGGAGAGCCAGAGCATCGAGGGTCTGTTCGCGGAACCGCTTCTCGTAGGCCAGGTGGAAGACTCGCCGCCGTTCGATCCCGCTGAACTCCTCGATTTCGCGGACGAGTTCCGACCACTGCTCGCGGTCGAGTCGGTACAACACGTCCGGCGACCAACCGAGTACCTGGGCCAGTTGGAAGACGACGAATGCTCGTTGTTCTTTGCCCGGTTTGGGAAGAGGAGGGAGTCGGCGCCGAAGTTCATCTCGCAGTGATGAGAGTGGACCGGTGTAACTGAGCGATTCGCGCGCGGCATCGCTCAGCGCGAATCGTTCCAACAACAGACGCACTGCCAGGAAGTCAATTAGGCTGCCATCGGGGATCGGGTGAGCGACTCGGTCGCCGCGTGTCTCGATGTGGTGGATAATCCCGCCCCACCCGCGAAGAACGAGCAGCGTCTCGCTGATGAACGCTTCCCACTCAGTGTCTGGTACACCCAGAACTGTAAGCGATTCCAGAATCGACTCCAGCGCGCTTGCGCGCCCATCCTGAAGACGGGTGAGTTCCTCTGATAGCCCGCGGAGCCAGCGTTCCGGCGAGTTGCCGCGATTGCGATACAGAGAAGCGAACGCGTGGAAGAATCCCTTCTCCCGTTCCGGCAATGACCAGTGAGCAACTCCCTGATCCACGAACGCGGCGCAGAAGCGGATGAGAATTGGGTTCACCATCTGATCGGTATCAACGCCCGCGACGCGCAGAAGCAACTCCCGGTGCCGGATCGGTGGGCCATTCCGGCGTGTGAAGTCCGGCACCCCGCGCACTCCGTCTCGACAGACTTGCCAGAGTGCTTCCAGCGTGAAGGCTTCCCAGGTTGTTTCGTCCCAGTTCTCGATTCGCGACTCGCCGAACTGCTCAAATAGTTCCGCCAGCCAGCCGGGCCGACCGTTGGCTCCGTTGGTGCGGCCTTCGGGGCGGGTGCGGAGGTCACGCATCACCCATCTGCGCGTTTCGCCAATCAGTTTTCGGCGAGCGGCAACGGATGTGTCTGGGCTGACGCGACGAAGCGCGTTTGTCTGAGCGATGAACCAGAGAATCTCTTCGGTCGGGCCCCCGCGAAGCGGGTATTGAAGCATTGCCAGCCGCAAATCGAGTCGGCTGACCAACCGGGCAACTCCCTCGACCGCGTTGATCCCCAGATCGTCCTCGATCACCATCAACAAATCGTCGAACCGGATGCGCCCGGTGGCGAGTGATTCGCGATAGCGTTCTTCGGGAAGGTACGGCTGACAGCCGAAGACGTTCGCGCCGTGTTCAACGGCCTGATCGAAGGGTAAGTCTTCAAATGCGTGCAGGGTGTTGTGGTGAATGAAGACCGTGATCGGCCCTTGAGCCGGCAGCAGGTGAGCCGCGTGGTCAATCGCGTGTCGGAGGATGCGTAACGGGTCGTCCGAACCCTCGCCGCGGGTATGGTTGTGGGGGTGACTATCTTTGAGAACCACCGGATCACTCATGCGGCGGATGCGGGCCTGAGGAAGAAGTAAGCAGCCCCGCGGTGTGAGGAATCACTCCTCACCCGCCGAAGCAACGGATGTGCCGAGACTGCTTTCTCTGCTGGATGCTCTTGATCATACACCGCTCTGGGGCGCAGCGAAACGCCACTTGCACACTCCTCCGCAACCGGTGATCTGCGCGCGGTCACGATGGTCGTTAACCGACCAGTTCCCGAAAACTTCGCCCCGCTTGCTATGCTCAACCGAGAGGTTCCAGGCGAGAAGGTGCAACATGGCGGGTCTTCAATTCCGATTCTTCTGGCCGCTTGCTCTGATCACCGCATGCCTCGTGAGCCTCTGCGTGGTCGTCGCGGTCTCGCTGTTTCGGCAGCAGGCGACGCTTGCCGGTGTGTTCCAGGAGAATGTCGCCAGCCGTCGGGCCGCGGTCGAACTGGAGGAATGCTTGACCGACCTGATCGCGCTGGAGAAGGCGCATGTCGAGTCCGTTTCGGTTCTGCATGCCCGCGTCCAGACTCACCTGGCGACGATCAAACAGGTCGCTGACCAGCCAGAGGAGAAGGAACTCTACGCGAAGATTGCCGAAGCGTTTGCCGAGTATCTGCGGCGGTGGCAAGCCATGCCCCCGCTCGGTGATCCAAACCACGATGTCGCGTTTCGTGACGCAACCCGGTTTTTGGAAAGTGAGGTACTCCGGCCGTGTACGGAGTTCCGGCTGTTCAACGGCTGGCAACTGGAACTCGCGACCGAGGATCACGAACGTGTTCTTCGGCGGCTGGCCTGGGGAATGGCCGGGATCGGTGGGCTGGGTGGGTTCGCGGGGGTGGTTCTCGGATTCGGAGTCGCGCGCGGGCTGAGCCGATCCATCCGCCGACTTCAGGTTCAAATCCGCGACGCGGCCGGGAAACTCACCCCGCATTTGCCGGAAATCGTTGTCACTGGGGAGGGCGACTTTCGCGGCCTGCACGAACAGGTGGATCACCTCAGCGCCCGGATCGAATCGGTGGTTCAGGAGCTTCAGCAGCGCGAGCATGAAGTGTTGCGCGCTGAACAGTTGGCCGCGGTCGGTCAACTGGCCGCGGGAGTAGGACACGAAATCCGCAACCCGCTCACCGCGATCAAAATGCTCGTCCAAAGCGCACTGGAGGCGCAGAGCCAAAGCGGGCTGACCGGCGAGGATCTGCGGATCATCGAGGGCGAGATCCGGCGGATGGAACGCTCGCTTCAGACCTTTCTCGAGTTTGCCCGACCACCAAAGCCCGAGCGGCAGGTGTTGGAACTCCAAACGATCATCGGTGCGGTACTTGGTCTGGTTCGTGGACGAATCGAGAAGCAACGAGTCAGTACGCAGGTGGATGCTCCAGAGACACCAGTTACTCTCACCGCCGATCCGGGCCAACTTCAACAAGTGTTTCTGAACTTGGTAATGAATGCGCTCGATGCGATGCCCGGCGCCGGCACACTTGCGATTATCGTGCGGCCGGGTAAGGACCGGGTGGTTGTCGAAGTCTCGGATACTGGACCAGGTGTTCCGCGCGATGTGATGCCGCGATTGTTTCAGCCGTTCGTCAGCGGAAAGGATACCGGTCTGGGATTGGGTCTGGTCATCTCAGAGCGGATTGTCAACGATCACGCAGGGACAATCGGCGCGGGGAATCGACCGGGCGGCGGAGCGAGTTTCTTCGTAATGCTACCAACTGGAGACACGACAGAAAGGTAACCTATGCCCATGCTGTTGGTGGTAGACGACGAACCGGCCATCCGGCACGCCTTTCAGCGAGCCTTCGGCGACACGGACATCACCATCCGGTCGGCCGGTTCCGCAGTCGAGGCGCTGGAAGTGCTGGCCAGAGATCGGCCGGATGTGATTGTTCTGGATGTCCACCTGCCGGATGCGACAGGGCTGGAGACATTCCGACGACTTCGGACGATCAACGCTCGCATCCCGGTCATCCTGGTTACCGGTCACGGAACGGCGGACCTGGCAATCGAAGCGATGAAGGAGGGAGCCTACGAGTATCTGCTCAAACCGCTGGAATTGGGGGAGTTAAGGGCACTCATCGACCGGGCGGTTCAGTCCAGCCGGCTGATGAGTGTGCCCGCTGCGATTCCCGAAGTGGAACCGGCCCCTCCGAGTGGAGACCTGCTCCTCGGTCGGTGCCCGGCCATGCAAGAGGTTTACAAGGCAATCGGCCGCGTGGCGCAGCAGGATGTGACCGCGCTTTTGACCGGAGAGAGCGGCACCGGGAAGGAACTGGTCGCGCGGGCCATCTATCAGCACAGCAAGCGAGCAGAAAAGCCGTTCCTCGCGATCAACTGCGCGGCAATCCCGGACAATCTGCTGGAGAGCGAACTGTTCGGCCACGAGAAGGGCGCGTTCACCGGGGCCGAGCGAAGGAGAATTGGGAAATTCGAGCAGGCCAACGGCGGCACCATCTTCCTCGACGAAGTTGGGGAGATGACTCCGCTGACGCAGGCGAAGATTCTGCGGCTGATCCAGGAACAGACTTTCGAGCGTGTCGGCGGGAGCGAAACCGTCCGCACGGACGTTCGCCTCATCGCCGCGACCAACGCCGACCTGGAACAATTGGTCGAGGAGGGGCGGTTTCGCAAGGATCTGTATTTCCGGCTCAATGTATTCACCATCAACCTCCCTCCGCTTCGCGAGCGCGAGCGCGATCTCGACTTGCTCATCGACCACTTCATCCGCCGGTTTGGGCAGGAGTTGAGCAAGCCAGTTCGTGAGATTGAGCCAACCGCGATGGAGGCTCTGCGCGCTTACTCCTGGCCGGGGAATGTCCGGGAGTTGCAGAGCGTCCTCAAGCAAGCACTTCTTCGGATGAGCGGCTCGGCGCTGCTGGCCGACTTCTTTCCGGATCACGTCCGCAAAGGCAGCCTGCCTGAATCCGCGGAGCTGAGTCCGATCTTTGACTGGGACCAGTTCGTCAGCGCGCGAATCGCGGCGAGTTCCGAGAACTTGTACGCTGAGA
This sequence comes from Planctomycetia bacterium, assembly GCA_022616395.1. Classification (GTDB taxonomy): domain Bacteria; phylum Planctomycetota; class Planctomycetia; order Gemmatales; family Gemmataceae; genus Gemmata. Next base: position 6,325 of record JAKEEV010001384.1, read on the forward strand.
GTCTGGAGCGGATGGAGCGTGAGGTGATTGTTCGCGTACTCAAGCACACCGAAGGCAACCAACTCCAGGCGGCTCGCATCCTGGGCATCACACGCGGCAGTCTGCGGAACAAGATTCGCGCGCTGGGGATCACCATCGCCAAATCCGTCTGGTCCGACGACGACCAGAGTGATTCCTGATCGACCAATGCTCAGCGATCATCGCGCGCAAAACTTCGCTTCAATACGTGGGAATCGACGGCTTTCGCAATTCAAAGCCGGTCGTTGCTGACCGGCACGGCCCTTGCCTTGTGGGGGACGCTACTTTCGTCTCCACCGAGGACCGTCCGTGGCCGATTCCGCACCGCCCACAACAAGCACTCCTGCACTCACGCCCGGATTTCTGCCCAATGCCCGGTTCGATTTCGTCTCCGGGTTTCTCGTATTCCTGATCGCGATGCCGCTGTGTCTGGCGATCGCGCGCGCGAGCGGCTATCCGCCCATCGCGGGCATCTGGACTGCCGTTATTGGCGGCATCATCGGTTCAGTTGTCAGTAACGCGCAGCTCACGATCAAAGGTCCGGCGGCCGGGCTGATCGTCATCGCGTTCGGCGCGGTGACTGAACTCGGAAGCGAGTTCGGTGCTGGACAGAGTGACCCCGAGCGGGCCATGCTCGGCTACCGGCTCGCGCTGGGCATCGGGGTTGTCGCGGGCGTGATCCAGATTCTGTTCGGGTTGTTCCGGGCCGGGCGCCTCGCGGACTTCTTCCCGCTCACGCCGGTCCACGGGCTGCTCGCGTCCATCGGCCTCATCATCACCGCGAAGCAAGCGTATGAGGTATTCGGGGTCACTCCCGAAAAAGGAGCCGGGCCGCTTCAGTTGTACGCGGGACTTCCCTCCGCGCTCGCTGGAATGAATCCCCAAATCACCCTGATTGGCGGAATCAGTCTGCTGATCCTCTTCGGTCTCCCCCTGCTCAGAAGCAAGGGGGTGAAGAAGATACCGGCGCAACTTGTGGTGCTTGTGGTGGCCGTCGGTCTGGGGATCGTCTTCGATCTGGAACACCGGCACACGTATCTGTTCCCCGCCAGCTTCTTCGACACGAACAACCAGACCCAATACGAGGTCGGGCCGCGCTTCCTGGTGGATATGCCGGAGGTTCTCCAGAACCCGGAGTCCGCGTTCTTCTTCCCGGACTTCCGCGGGGTCGCGACCGCGACTGGAATCAAGTACATCATCCTCTTCTGTCTGATCGGGAGCCTGGAATCGCTCTTGAGCGGCAAGGCGATCGAACTGTTGGATCCGTGGCGGCGGAAGACAAGTCACGACCGCGATCTGCTCGCCATTGGAGTCGGTAACACCCTCTCCGCACTGATCGGAGGGTTGCCGATGATTTCCGAAATCGTCCGCAGTAAGGCGAACATCGACAACGGTGCTCGGACACGCGGCGCGAACTTCTTCCACGGGCTATTCCTGCTCGGTTTCGTTCTCCTGTTCCCGAACCTGATCCACCGCATCCCGCTCGCGGCGCTGGGAGCGATGCTCGTCTACACCGGCTTCCGGCTCGCGTCGCCGCAGGAGTTCGTGCGAACCTACCGGATCGGGAGCGAGCAATTCGTTATCTTCATCGGAACGGTTCTCGCGACCCTCGCGACCGATTTGCTAATCGGAATCGGAGTTGGGATCGGGATCAAGATCGCCTTCCACTTATGGCATGGCTGCCCTATAAGCGCGCTCGTCCGGTCGGACGTCCAGGTTGTTCCAGAGGGCGATACCCGCGTGGTGCTGGTCGTCAGACGCGCTGCGGTGTTCTCGAACTGGCTGGGGGTTCGGGCGAAGATCCTCGCGGAGGCCGAGGGACGCGACGAGGTTATCATTGACCTGTCGAACACCCGGTTTGTGGATCACAGCGTGATGGAGAAGCTGCACCAGTTGGCCGACGATTTCACACACGCCGGGAAGCGATTGACGGTGATGGGGCTGGAGGCCCACACCCCGCTCTCAGCGCATCCGCTGGCGGCTCGCAAGTGCCTTCGCCGGACGCTGGCCGCAGCCAGTTGATCTGGCATTCTCGGCGTGGCAAGCGGTTGGAGTTTGATTTCCTGACTCCCAACCTGATTCAGCCCGGGTTTAATACCGAATCCCGGCAGTCCTCCGGCTGCGCCTCGCCTACGTCCAGTTGCGCCACGGAGACTTCACTCTGGTGGTCAGTCAAGACTGGGACATCATCGCCCCGCTCATCCCCACGATCAACGACAACACCCTGTTGCGGAACGTCGGGAACATGGGTGACCGGCGACCGCAGATGAAGTTTCTCTGGGATCACGACATCGGGAATGGAGTGCGCATTCAAATTCAGAACGGTATCGCGGTGGGAGATGCGATCGACAACCTGGATCTGGATCTCAACGGGTTCCGGGATCAGGAGGAGTCGGGGCTTCCCGCGTATCAAGGGCGGCTTGGAGTGGTGATTCCCGCCCGCTGGGGAGAACCAGCCGCTCACGGCCGGGGGTGGGGTGTTCTTTCTCAAGACTCCACCCAACTCCCCGACGCGCCGGCGAGGAAGATGCGAATCCTCGCCGGCGCGTCGGGTGCGTGTCGGGCAACGAGAAACGGTCACGGAGGCGGCTGGGTGCCGGGCACACCGGTCGGGTTGGCGTTGCGCGCCCCGATGTAGGGGAACACGGCCGCGCGCTGGGTACCGGTGACTGCGGCCCCGTTCCCACGCGGGAAGGGCGGGTCGATGGAACCGTCCGTGAGGTTCGTCCCGTTGTCGTCGCGGACGTTCTGGGTGACCAGCGCTGGCGCGTTGGGTCCGCCGCCGAACGCGGCCGGCAGGTCGTCGTCGGTGAGGACTTGCAGCTCGACACTGATGACATCATCGCTCAATTTGCGGCCGTTGCCCAGGAAGGTGTTGCCACCAGACATGACAACCGACCCAAAGCCGTTGTTGCTGGTGACGTCGAAGATCAGAATGTCCGGCAGTAGCAGGCTGGCGACTATGCCGGCCTGGGCGGCATTCGGGGTTCCGCCCGGCCTCCCGGCGGGATAGAAGGCCGTCAGGACACTGACCATGTCATCGGTGAAGTTGGTCCGGTCGTCGCGTGGGTGACCGGTGTTGAAGGTCGTGCGGATGTCCTGACGGTTCAGGTCCGTGGTGCCGCCAATGGGGAAGTTCGCGCCGCGCGGAACCGGTGGGATCAGCGCCGTGTTGATGGCCGGCCGGCCCATGCGGTCGATCTGAACGCCGCCGAACTCCGTGCGCCCCCAGAATCCGACCACGTTGTTGCCCGGGGCGGTCAGCCGCGCGGAGGGAAGTTCCAGGGTGATGGCCAGCGTGTTGACGCTCGGTCCGAAGAAATTCGGGGCGTCGAAGTTGGGCGTACTTCCAGGACCGAAGCCGTTCGGGCTGGTTCCACGCGGGAACTCGCCGTCGGTAACACCCTGCACCGCAGTCGTGTTGTTCAAGAGCGCGTTGAACCCGACCGCATCGAACAGGAATGAGTCGTCTTGCTCGGCGGCTCGGAACTGCGCGGTTCCGCCTCCGCCCACACCCCGAACCGCGAGGTTCTGCCCCGTCAGGCCCTTGACGAGGACACCGCCGGAACCGGGGAACCGAGCCGCCGGCAGCGCGCGCACCGCGACATCCTGCACGCCGGCGGCGTCCGCCGGGCCGAACGTGACCCGGAACGTCAAGTCATCGGTCGTGTTGATGAGGTTCCTGTTCGCGATCCGGAAATCGTAGAGAACGCTCGGGTCGAACACGGTCGGGGTCGTCGCCGTGGAGAAGGGGCTGACGGTCATCGTCATCACGGTGTTGGTGACAGTGACCGGCGAGCGGAAGATGTAGACGTCGTTGATGTCGCGCCGGCTGTTGGTGATGGTGATGCCGGGCGGGCCGAAGATGGGGCCATCGCGGTGGTCTGCGTCCGAGGCGATGAAGACACCACCCCTGAAGCCGGGGTCGCCGACAAAGAAGCTGTTCAAAAGGGCGCTGTCCGCGATCTGGCCGTTGGCCTGGACCTGACCCAGTCCGACTCCGTTGATGACCTTCACGTGCGGCCCGGCACCCGGACCGGCACCGACGATGAGTTCAGCCAGGCCGTCGAAGGTGAGGTCGTCCGCAGCGACGCGCACGCCGCCACGGAAGCTTGGGTCGAATGCGAAGAAACTTGCCAGGAGGGCGCTATCGGCGATCTGACCGTTGGCCTGAACCTGGCCCAGTTTGGTGCCGTCGATGACCTTCACGTGCGTGCTGACCCCAGCGCTGGCACCCACGATGATGTCGCGCCGGACGACGTTCTTGCTGACCGCCACGAAGACCCCACCACGGAAGTTTGGGTCGAATGCGAAGAAGCTCGCCAGGAGGGCGCTATCGGTGATCTGGCCGTTGGCCTGAACTTGAGTGAGTTTTGTCGCGTCGATGACCTTGATGTGCGAGCTGGCCCCACTGCCGATACCGACGACGATGTCGTTCTTGCCATCGATGTTGATGTCGCCAGCGGCGAGGGTGAGGCCGCCGCGGAAGTTGGGAACGAATGCGAAGAAGCTCGCCAGGAGGGCGCTATCGGCGATCTGACCGTTGGCCTGAACCTGGCCCAGTTTGGTGCCGTCGATGACTTTAATGTGCGGGCCGGCGCCAGGACCGGCAGACACGATGACATCGGCCCGGCTGTCGCCGTTGACGTCCTCGGCGGAGACGGTGACGCCGCCCAGGAAGCCAGGGTCGAAGGCGTAGAAGCTGCCCAGCAGGCGGTTGTCGCTGCCGTCGAACACCATGACGTGGGAGGGGCCACCCGGACCAGCGCCGACGATGACGTCTGGCACCCCGTTCCCGTTGGTGTCGGCGACCGCCAGGCTGAGCGGACCCTGGAACCCGGGGAACGGCGTGAACGAACGGACCGGCTGGAGGTGAACGTCGTGGATCTGGACTGTCCCTCCCGTGGCGGTCGCCGTGAGTTGTTGAAGGTGAGCGAGGAACGTACCAACGGCGTTGGTACCATTCAAGGTAAACCAGATGTCGCCCATTGTTTTGGTTCAGTCGGAAATGGAAGAATGCGGTTGGGGCGTACATTAATCCCGAAGGGAGGTTTGTATGTCCAAGCCGCGCGTGTTTTCGGCAGCAGA
>JAKEEV010001385.1 GCA_022616395.1 Planctomycetia bacterium
GATGTCTACCCAGTACCATGATTGCTCGACCGGATCGCCCGTGAGCGCACGATTCAACTGACGTTCCAGAACTTGCGCCGCGACGGGTGTTGCGAGTTCGGACAGGGCGCGCACCTGAAGCGCGAAATCCAGCCCGGCCTGAAGCTCGCGTTCCACCAGATCGGCTCGTCCCGCGTCGAGCAGTTCCCGGAAGTGCGTTTTCGTTTTCTCGAATGCCGTTTCACCAAGCATCCCGCCGGCTTGAAGATGTCGGTGCTGTCGGTCCACCGCGGCCACGACACGCGGAATGACCCGGCGGGGTAAGAGCCACCGCCTTCGGCGCGGATGGCGGAACGCGAGCCAGAACAGCCCGACCGCCAACACCAGGATTATCGCGCCAGCTATCATGGGCGATTGCCGCTCTGGATTGTAGTCCTCACGCTCCGCGTGAGGTGCCTTCCTCACGCGGAGCGTGAGGACTACAATCGTCACTCGCGCACCTGACCGTTACCAGTTACCACATACTTGTAAGTCGTCAGTTCGCGTAATCCACACGGCCCGCGGGCGTGAAACCGATCCGTACTGATGCCGATCTCTGCTCCCAAGCCCAGTTCAAAGCCATCGTTGAAGCGCGTACTCGCGTTGACCATCACCGCGGATGAATCTACCCGCCGCGTGAACTCTTCCGCGGCGCGTGTGTCGCGTGTAATGATCGCATCCGTGTGATGCGAGCCGAAGGTTCCGATCTGGGACACGGCCTCGTCCAGATTCGCAACCACCTTCACGGAGAGTACAAGATCGAGGTATTCGGTGCGGTAATCGTCCTCGGTTGCCAGTCGCGCGGCCGGGACTCGCTTTCTCGTTTCCGCGCACCCGCGCAACTCAACGCCTTTCGCGAGGAGCGCATTGCCAATGCGCGGAAGGAACGTATCGGCGAGCGCCGCGTGAACCAGAAGGCACTCGGCTGCGTTACACGTTGCCGGACGCGAGCATTTCGCATTCACCACGATCCGTTCGGCCACCTCCAGATCGGCCGCGGCATCCACATACACATGACAGACTCCGTCGAAGTGCTTGAGCACCGGCATCTTCGCTGCCGAAGCGACACGCTGAATTAGTGACTTCCCTCCGCGCGGAATCGCGAGGTCGATGTACTCGCTCATCGAAAGCAGATGGCTCACGGCTTGCCGGTCGGGAGTCGGGACAAGTTGCGCTGCCTCGGAAGGAAGCTCGCAGCGCTTGAGTTCGTCACTCAGAAGGCGGTGCAGGGCGGTATTCGAGTGAATCGCTTCCTTCCCTCCGCGAAGGATGACCGCGTTGCCGCTTTTGATGCAGAGCGCAGCGGCATCGACAGTCACATTTGGCCGCGATTCGTAAATGAAGAACACCACGCCTAGCGGTACGCCAACCTTCTTCACTTGCAGACCGTTCGGGCGCTGCCTTTCTTCGCGAACTTCCCCCACGGGGTCGGGAAGCGTAGCGACTTGCCGCAATCCTTCTGCTGCCGACGCAATTCGGCTGGGGTTCAGCGTGAGGCGATCAATCGCGGCTGCATTGAGTCCGAAGGAAGGCGCGGCCGCGATGTCTTTGGCGTTGGCCGCGAGCAGTTCGTCTTTGCGTGATTCAAGTGCCCGCGCGGAAGCAAGCAACCAGCGGTTCTTGGCGGTGGTCGGAGCTTGAGCCAGCACTGTGGATGCGGCCTTCGCGCGCTTCGCCATCGTCAGGCAGAGTGTGCCCAACTCATCGGCGGGAACAGAACTCGGAGCGTGAGAAGGCACGGAATCAAACCTCAGCGACGATGTTGGTCGATGGCTTCGAGCAAGATCGCTGCATCTCGGGCGCTGGTGACATCATGAACTCGCAGCACGTGTGCTGTTCCGCGAGCCGTAGCAAAACACGCAATGGCGAGCGAACCGGGATCGCGCTGGCTCCGGTCTCGACCACACAACACCCCGATTATCCCTTTTCGTGACACTCCCAAGCACACGGGCCGACCAAGCTCCGCGACTGTGTCGAGATTCGCGAGGAGCGCGAGGTTGTGCTCCATTGTTTTGCCGAACCCGATACCGGGATCGAGACACGCTGATTCGGGTGGGATACCGAATTCGCCCAGAACTCGCAACCTCTCTTGAAGGTAGTCCGTCACCTCGCGCACCACATCGGCATAGTGCGGGTTCTGCTGCATCGTAGTGGGTTCGCCTTGCATGTGCATGATGACAACCCCGGCCCGATATTGCTTCGCGACCGCGATCATCTCGGCGTTGCGGAAGCCGGAGACATCGTTGATGATCGTTGCTCCGGCTTCGAGACATTGCCGGGCGACTTCCGGCTTCATCGTGTCCACCGAGATTGGCACTTTCACGCGCTTGGCAACTTCCGCGACCACCGGCAGCACGCGACGAAGTTCCTCCTCGACTTGGACCGGAGTTGCACCGGGCCGCGTCGATTCTCCGCCGATGTCGAGTATGTCCGCGCCGTCCTCAATGAGCGTGAGCGCGTGATCGACTGCCGCTGAGGAATCGAAGAACCGCCCGCCGTCGGAGAAGCTATCGGGCGTGACGTTGACGATGCCCATGACCAGCGGTCGCGGGCCGATGGAAAATGTGCGATCCGGGAGCTGCCACATCAGCGGTTTCATACAGGCAGCGTATCAGAAAAAACGAAACCCACGCCTTCAAAGCAGTAGGCATTTGCTGGGTGCCGTTCTTCTCTCCTCAGGTGAAGAGAAGAACGGCACCCAGCGAATGCCTAGAGAC
>JAKEEV010001386.1 GCA_022616395.1 Planctomycetia bacterium
AAGCGTGCGGCTTGCGGAAGGGAATGAAGACCCACTCGGCCTGTCGTTGTCCGGCCCGTACTCATCCGCACCGCTTCTGCGATAAGCAGTCTGCCAACTCCTGCGAACTGCGGCGAATGTCCCGGCGCATCAATGTTCCGGGGTGCGACCTCGATGTAATCGACGTAGAGCACCCACTGATTTGGGGAGAGTGCCGAGCGGCGAAGACGGGTTTCGACCGCCATCAATCCTTGCACTTGACCTTCGCACTCGACAGCAACGAGGCAATGCCACTCCGGGCGATAGATTCGGGTCCAGTCCCAGTGGGAATGTTCGGGTTGCCGACCACTCGTTGCCATCGCCCGCGCCAGTTCTTGTCGCGCTGGCGACCAAACAGACTCAACCGCAGAAAGGCGTTCTGAAGGGAACCCACGTGTCACAGACGCCGGGATAATCACCGGTGGATCAATCCGGCGATCCACCAACCGCGGTGGCGGAGTTGATGGGCGTTCGGGAGGCGCGGGGTTCACCGGGCGAGACTCCCTTCAAAACAGACCCGATTCCGAGTCATTGAGTTCGCGCAATTTGCTTGGTCAGGCAATCTCCGGCGACAATCCCTCAAGCACATCTTCACGCCACCAGGGAGGCGGGTCGCGGTCCCACATCGGTCCGAACACTTCTTGCGGCACTGGCGTGTCATCCGTCCAGTTCTGTTCCTTCGCCAAACGGGTGAGTCGATCAAGATCGCGCGCGGGAGCCATTACGATTCGCGCTGTGCCGAGGGTGGCGACTCGCGTGAGCAAACTGAACGCACAGGCAGCCGAACCGCGGGTCGCGTCAAGCAGATCGGATGTGTTCCCCGTGCCCGCGAACTCCGCCGCGACTGCGGCATCCGCCGCAGCGTATGCAGCGTCCACGTCCTCTGCTTTTTCGTAAACCGCCCGCGCCGCCGCACACGCCTTCGTCAGTTCGCCGTCGCCGCTCCCTTGTGCAGCGCACCGCTCGGCGATTTCTACCGCCGATGCCACAGTTCGGACATCTTCCGCCGGCGCTTCCGGCCAGAAGAGCCGAACCAGTGGCAGCACGCGATGCGCGCAGCGGGCGGCGAACGCGACCTTCGCCCATCGCGGGAGTTTCTCGATCTCTTCGCGTGAGGGAATCAGCGGTCGGTTTGGGTCGGGCTTTGGTCCGCGGGGCTGAACTTCAATAATCTCCGGTGC
>JAKEEV010000031.1 GCA_022616395.1 Planctomycetia bacterium
AGCGATCAAAGACAATCGCTCCCTCACGGTCGCGGCTCCGATGAGATTACTTCTTCTTGGCGGCCTCGGCTTCCTTGCGCTCGCGCTTCTTCTTGGCCGACTTGCTCTCGCCGCCCTCGGCGGTGGCCTTCGCGGCTGCTTCCTGAGCGGCTTTCGCGGCGGTTTCGGCAGCCGACTTCAGATCCGCGTCGATCTTCGTCTGCCGCTTCACATCATCGCGAATCTTCGTCGCCTTACCCACGCGATCACGCAAGTAGTAGAGCTTCGCGCGGCGAACGGCACCGGCCTTCTTCACGACGATCTTGGCGATTCGCGGAGAGTGAACCGGGAAGATGCGCTCGACCCCTTCGCCCTGCACCAACCGGCGCACGGTGAACGTCTCGCGTGCTCCGCCGTTGTGCCGGGCGATCACATCGCCCTCGAAGATTTGAATGCGCTCCTTCGCACCATCCAGAATCTTCTGATGAACTTCGACCCGGTCGCCGATACGAAAGTCCGGGATGTCCGGTTTCAGTTGATCTTTTTCGATCCGTTGAATGTAGGGCGAGAGCATGGCCCACCTTTCCCTTTCCGCTATTCGCTTTCGTTTTCGTTCTGGTTATCCGGGGGCTGACGCCCCCCGCTCGCCTTGTTCTGTGGGCGGCTGCGCAGATCACTCTGCTCCTGCCTCCACTTCGCCACCGCCTGGTGATTGCCACTCAGCAGAATGTCCGGCACTTCCAACCCGCGAAACACTCGTGGTCGGGTGTATTGCGGATATTCGAGCCGCCCCTCTTCGCTGTGCGATTCATCCGTTGCGCTCGTGTCGTCGCCTAGCACGCCGGGAATCAGCCGGATGACGGAATCGATCACCACCATCGCGGGGACTTCGCCTCCGTTGCAGACGAAGTCTCCGACGGAGAGTTCCCACGGGGCGAGGAGTTGCCGGATGCGGTCGTCGAACCCTTCGTAGCGCCCACAGAGCAACAGCAGGCGCGGTTCCTGGGCGAGTTTCTCGACCGTGCGTTGCGTGAGCCGTTCGCCGGCTGGCGTGAGCATCACGAGCTTGCCTGGCGGCTCGGTCTTCACTTGCACCGCTTCCACGCAGTCGATCACCGGCTGAGCCATCATCACCATGCCCGGCCCGCCGCCGAACGGTCTGTCATCAACTCTTTGGTGTTTATCTTGAGTCCAGTCGCGGATGTTCCAGGTGTGGACTTGCACCAACCCGGCCTGGATCGCATCTTCGAGCAAACTCTGGCGAAGGTAACTCTCGAAGATGCCGGGAAACAACGTTAGCACATCGAACCGGATGGTGCGTTGCATGGCGAATGCTCGCCGATCATGTTGTCGGCGCCGCGGGCGCGGACGCTTCCGCCTGCTTCTTGGCAGCTTCCTCGGCGGCCTTTGCGGCGTTGGCGGCTTCGATCTCTTCCCACTTCTTCATGAACTTCTTGAAGATCGCTTCACAGTGGTCGGAAGCCTTCGCCCCGACGCTCTTCCAATACTTGATGCGCTCCGGGCGCAGTGTGACCCGCTCATCCTTCTTGGTCACGTGCGGATCGTAAGTCCCCAGCTCCTCGATCACCTTGCCATCTCGCGGTTGACGGCTGTCAATGGCGACGATGCGGTAATAGTGCCGGTGCGTCCGGCCCATCTGCTTCATCCGAATGCGTACAGCCACGGCGAAATCCCCTGAAACCAACTTTGCGCAGAGAAAATGTATGATAGTGAAACTGGCTGGAAGTGACTACGGGAGGTGATCGGATTTGGCGAACCCCGCCCGCAAGGGCGGTGGGTGCGGCGCACCATCCCAACACCCACCGCCCTTGCGGGCGGGGTTCGCCCGGAAATTACTTCCTCTTCTTCTTCTTCTTCCTCTCCTCAGCGCGTTCCTTGGCGCTCTTGCGGTGGCCGGTGTCACCCTTCATCTTCATGTTGTCCATTCCGCCAGGGAGAAACGCACCGGCCTTGCCAAGCCCCGTGACCATCTTCAGCCGTTGCCAGAGCGACATCTGCGACATTTGCTTCATCAGCACGCGAACTTGATCGAACTGCTTGAGGAACTGATTCACCTCGTGAGGTTCGACTCCCGCGCCCTTCGCGATGCGCCTGCGGCGCGGGGTGTCGATCATGTCCGGGTCGGCCTTCTCCTTCTTGGTCATCGCGTCGATCATGCCCTGCACGCGCTTGAGAGCGACTTCCGGGTCTTCTCCTTCGGGAATCATCTCCGCCATGCCGGGCATGCGGCTAATCATGTCCTTCATGCCCATCTTCGCAATCATCTTGAATTGATCGCGGAACATGTCGATCGTGAAGTTCCCCTTCTGAAGTGCTTCCTGCTGCTTCTTGATCTCCTCTTCAGATAGCTCCTTCTGGATGTCGGCGATCTTCGAGACGACCCCCATCAAGTCGCCCTGGCCCATGATCCGGCCAGCCATGCGCTCCGGCACGAACTCTTCGAGTTTGTCCACCTTCTCGCCGACGCCCACGAACTTGATGGGCACGCCGGTCAGTCCCTTGATGGAAAGCGCTGCGCCGCCGCGGGCGTCGCCATCGAGCTTCGTGAGAATGCACGCGTTCAACTCAAGCGCGTCGTTGAACGCCTTCGCGACGTTCGCGGCCTCCTGGCCGATCATCGCGTCCACGACCAGATAGACTTCGTCCGGCTTCACGAGCTTGTCGATGCGCTGAAGTTCGGCCATCAAGTCTTGATCGATTTGCAATCGGCCCGCGGTGTCGAGAATCACACTGTCGCAGAGCGTGCGCTTCGCCTGAGCGACCGCATTACGGCACACATCGACGGGGTTCGTCTGTTCGCTGTAAACGGGAACGCCGATCTGTTCGCCGAGCGTCTTGAGTTGCTCGACGGCACCGGGGCGCTGGAGGTCAGCCGCCGCGAGCATCGGCTTGCGGTTCATGCCCTTGAGGTTCAGCGCGAGCTTTGCGGCGGTAGTTGTCTTACCAGAACCCTGCAAGCCGCAGAGCATGAGCACAACTGGCCGATCCGCGCGCAGCGGAATCTTGTGATCGACCGGACCCATCAGGGCGCAAAGTTCTTCGTAGACGTTGCGGATGATCTGCTCGGAGGGATCGACCCGGCTGAGCGTGTCCTGACCGAGCGACTTCGCTTCCACGCGCGAAATAAAGTCGTTGGCGACGTTGAAGTTGACGTCTGCTTCGAGGAACGCCCGGCGAACTTCGCGCAAGCCTTCCTTGATATTGTCAGCGGTGAGCCGCCCGCGACCGCGGAGCTTCTTGAGCGCTTCGCCAAGCGAGCGGGTAATGCCTTCAAACATACTGGGGGGTCTCTTGGGGCGTGTGGCGATGGCCACGCGACTACGTTACTCTAAGACAATCCCGAGTCTGGTTCAACGGGACCGAAAGACCCGCGATTCTCGCCGGTATGCTTGACGAGAAGACAGGACTAACCACAGAGACACAGAGAAAGACAAAAGGCAGAAGAGGTTTTTGACGGGAGAACAGGATAAACACGATCTGGATTTCTTCTGATCTTGGTTGATCCTGTTATCCCGTCGAACTCTCTTCTTGGTTTTCTCTGTGCCTCTGTGTCTCTGTGGTTAGTCCTCTCTGGCATCTTCAAATCAGGAGCCGCTATGCGCCTGTTCTGGAGCCTTATGGTGGTGTGTGCGAGTGCCTCGCTTTCTGTGGCGGAGGACTGGCCGCAGTGGTTGGGGACGAAGCGCGATGGCGTCTGGCGCGAAACCGACATCGTTGAGAAATTCCCGCAGGGCGGGCCGAAAGTCGTGTGGAAGGAGCCAGTCGGAGTGGGCTACGCGGGTCCGGCCGTTGCCAATGGGAAGGTATTCGTTCTCGATCTCGTGCCAGGAGACGGAGAGAAGCTCCCTGATAGCGGGTTCGCGAAGGGAGCGCGTGTCGGTGGAAAGGAACGCGTGCTGTGTCTGGACGAAAAAACCGGCAAGAAGCTCTGGTCCACGGACTACCCGGTGGTGTATCGAGTCAGCTATGCCGCTGGTCCGCGTTGCACGCCCACAGTGGACGGCGATTTGGTGTACACACTCGGCGCGATGGGCGATCTGAAATGCGTGAAGGTCTCCAACGGCGATGTTGTCTGGTCAAAGAACTTCCTGAAGGACTACAACGCGACTCTGCCGCAATGGGGCTTCGCGGCTCACCCGCTCGTTGATGGCGACAAGCTCATCTGCTTGGTTGGCGGGAGGGATGACCGGCTTGTGGTTGCGTTCGACAAGAAGGCAGGCAAGGAGTTGTGGGCGTCGCAAAGTTGCCAGGGCGATTTCGGTTACTCCCCGCCGATGACTTACACCTTCGGCGGCAAGAAGCAGCTCATCATCTGGCACGCACGCGCTCTGGTTGGTCTGGAACCGGATTCGGGCAAACGAATCTGGCGCGTGGACTTCGACGCGAAGGCCGCGCTCACCGCACCGACTCCGCGAAAAGTCGGTGACGACAAGCTCTTCATCACCTCCTTCTACAACGGCTCGATGCTCGTGAAGGTCACCGCGACCGGAGCCGAACCGGTCTGGCGCAGTAAGGCGAAGGGCGAAATGCCTGACCTGACGACCGACCTGAGTTCGATCATCGCCACTCCGGTTGTTGCTGGCGATCACATTTACGGCGTGTGCTCTTACGGTCAACTTCGGTGCATCGAAGCGAACACCGGCAAGCGCGTGTGGGAAACGATGAAGGCCACTCGCGGAAAGCTCACGCCCGCGAAGGTCGCTGCCGAACCGGAACCGGCGTCAAGCGAACGGTGGAGCAATGCGTTTTTGATTCCGCACGGCGACCGCTACTTCCTCTTCAACGAACAGGGCGATCTCATCATCGCGAAGTTATCGCCAAAGGGCTACGCAGAGATTGACCGCGCACGCATCATCGACCCAACCAACACGATGGCCGGTCGCGGGCGGAAGGTGGTCTGGATGCACCCCGCGTTCGCCAACAAGTGCGTTTTTGCACGCAACGATAAGGAATTAGTGTGCGTCAGTTTGGCGAAGTAACCGCGGAGCAGAGGAGTAGGCATTCGCTGGGTGCCGTGCCCGTGGACGTACTCGGCGCGCTCTTCGGATACCTCATCAAGAGCCTTCCGCGACTTCACCGCGATGGACCCGAAGGGCCGACCGGAGGACATCACCTCCGTCATGGGCTTGCTGGTCGCCACAACTTCTGCTCCGCGCCTCCCGCCACTGCTTGAAACTGCTGTTGCGCTCGCGGTTTCGTGACACATCGTTCACTCCGCGCCCTTCACTCGGTCAACCGGTGCCCCGACTCGCGGGTTGGGAGTCGTTTGGGTCGGGAGGGTAGAATTTCACACTTTACTTGACTTTTGTTCAGTTATTATACATAATTACAGATATGGAATGCCCTGATACACGAACCCAGAGGTAGTGTCTGGTTTTCCAACGAGCCGCGACCGCAAGGGAGCGGGGAATCTCAACCGCTCCCTTGCGGTCGCGGCTCGTTGGAAAATGCGACACTCTCAACGGGTTCGTGTATTAGGCGAAGTCCAGTCCACGTGTTCGCAGGGTGGGCAAATCGGGGCAATCTCGCTTCCAACAGCCTCGATTCCCGCGCTTCGGAATGGTTTTCCCCTCAAATCGGGGAGTTCCACGCAACAATGCCCACAACACAGTGATTGGGAAGCGGAATAGACTCGTTAATGTGATTTCAAGTCCGCTCCCTTGCGGTCGCGGCTCGTTGGGTGCTTCGACGGGAAGCGAAAAAACGAGCCGCGACCGCAAGGGAGCGGGTGGATTCTGCATTAAGGCCACCCCCTACCCTTAGAGAACCCCATGTTTTCAAGGAGTTGCGGGCCATAAAGGCCACCTCTTTGCAACGCAAAGTGACCAAATCCCACAAATCATGGGGAAAACGACAAGAGGACAAAAACAGGGTGGGTGGGGGGAGGGGGCGCCAGCAAAAAAGTCACAAAGTGCCGATCACCCGAAAACGACAATCGAAATTCTTGAAGGAATTTCGTCCCCTCAGGGGAGTACATATCGCAGTTGGAACTCGAGGACCGATATGACCGCGATGAGATCGCTTTCCTCCTCGTTACAGCATCTTGGCCGAACTCTCCTTGCCGAAGAGATTGCCGCCTTGACCGACGCCGAGTTGGTCGGGCGGTTCATCGACCGGCGCGATGAGATCGCGTTCACCGCGCTTGTGCGTCGGTACGGGACGGTCGTTCTCGGAGTCTGCCGTCGAGTGCTTCGGCACGAACAGGACGCCGAGGATGCGTTCCAGGCAACGTTTTTGGTGTTCGCACGAGACGCGGCGACCGTTCAGCGTGCCGGTGCCGTGGGCAACTGGCTCTACGGAGTCGCTCACAACATCGCGCGAAAGGCAAAGGCCGCTCGCCAGCGCCGATCGGTGAAGGAACAGGCAGCCGCGGCTCAACAGCCGCTGAATGCTCCCGCTCCTGAACTGGACGATCTGCGTGAGCTTCTCGACAGCGAACTCTCCGCGTTGCCGGACAAGTATCGCGCGCCGATTGTCCTGTGCGACCTCATGGGTCTGACCACTCTCGAAGCCGCGGCCCAGGTGAAGTGCCCGCCCAAGACGCTCGGAACTCGGCTCAGTCGCGCTCGGGCGCTTCTGGCCCAGCGACTGACCCGGCGAGGGATAACGCTCTCGGTTGCGGCCATCAGTTCGGCGCTCTATTCCGAGGCGAACGCCGCGGTTGCTCCGAGGTTGTTCGATTCCACTGCTCACGCGGCTGTCAACTTTACAACCGGCTCGGCGACCGTCTCGCCAGCGGTCGCGGCCCTTACCAAAGGAGTCTCGAACGCCATGCGATTCACTACCCTCAAGTTCGTTCTTGTGACTTGCGGAGTTCTCGCCGTGGTTGGGCTGTCAATCGGCCCAATCTGGCACCACATTCACGCGGCTCATGCATCTCGCGCAGGCAGTTCGCATGCGGCGAACACCTCGTCCACATCCGAAACGAAGCAAACTCTCCCATTCACTCTCGATGACCTTCATCACTTCTTCGTGGAGTTGTTCCACGGTCCCGCCGACCTAAACGAAGTGCGCGCTGCCGACGACAAGAAAGATGACAAGCTGGCTCTGTCGGGCACCTGGGTGAAGAAGGAAGAAGTCAAGATCGTGTTCGAGAAGGAGAGCTTCAAACTTTACCCGCACGGCGACAACGAAGTGATTGTCGTCCTCTGCGACTACACCCTCAAGGACGGGGTGGTCAAAGCCAAGATCACCGGCTTCGAGGGGAAGGAAGAAGCGAAGAAGAAGTTCGCGGAAAAGCTGCCGGTCGGCACTGAGTATAGTTTCAAGTGGAAGGTCAACGCGGACACCGCCACACTCGAAGCGGTGAAGGGTGAGAAGATGGAAGCGTTCAAATCGCATCTGGAAGGCGACTACAGCAAGAAGTAATCAGTCATCAGTCATCAGTCAGCAGTCAGCAGTCAGCAGTGATCAGTCATCAGTCATCAGTCATCAGTCAGAAGCAAGAGGACAGCACAACCGACTTGTCTCGCTTGCTTTTCTGTCTTAACTGATCACTGCTGACTGCTTACTGATCACCGATGACTGATGACTGATGACTGATGACTCCCCCTCGCCTTACACCAACCCCGTCTGAGAGAACTTGATGCCCTTGAGCATCATCTTGAGCTGATCGGCGTTGGGCGAGAACTCCAGCGCGGTGGCCTTGTCGATGCGGCCCAGATCGACGAGGTCGCAGAGGTTCTTGTTGAAGTCGATCATCCCTTCGTTGTAATTCGCTTTGATCGCGTCGAGCAATTTCGAGTCCTCACCCTTGAGGATCATTTCGCGGATTCGCGGGTTGACGATCATGATTTCGTTGGTCGGCACGCGGTGAACGCCGGGCAAGATTGATGGAAGCAGCTTCTGAGCCACCACCGCCTTGAGGTTGAATGACAAACTCATTCGGACTGCCCCGTGCTGGCTGGGCGGGAACAGACCGAGGATGCGGTCCACCGTGTTGTAAGCGTTGGAAGCGTGAATCGTCCCGAACACAACGTGCCCCGTCTCGGCCGCGTGGACAGCCGCCTCGAAGGTCTCCGCGTCACGCATTTCGCCCACCAGAATGATGTCGGGGTCTTCGCGCACCGCGTGCTTGAGTGCGGTATGCCAGTCGCACACATCGAGATAAACTTCGCGCTGATTCACCACGCTCATCTTGTCGGTGAACACAAACTCGATGGGATCTTCGACAGTGAGAATGTGTAGCGGCTCGTTCTGGTTGATGTAGTCGAGCATCGACGCAATCGTCGTGCTCTTGCCCGATCCAGTGACGCCCGCCAGAAGCACCATACCCATCTCGTAGTGACACAACTTCTCGATCTGAGGAGGCAGGAAGAGCTTCTCGAATGACGGGATGGTCTGATTCACCAGCCGGGCGACGAGAGCAAACTGTCCGCGTTGCTTGAGGAGGTTGACACGATAGCGGGCCTCGCCGTTCCCGATGACGTGGGCGAAGTCCGCGCCGCCTGTGTCCTCCAACACCTTCTTGTCCTTCTCGCGAAGGACGGGGAAAATCAGTTTCTCCAACGTCTCCTGGGTGAGAACCGGCGTGTTCATCTTCTGGATGACACCACGCAGCCGCATCATGCCCGGCAACCCGGCCTTCAGGTGCAGGTCGGAGCCTTTGTGCATCATTACCGTGCGGAACAGTTGGTTGATCTGAGGTTCGCCGGGCACCATCGCGGCGACCTTCAGGCCCGGTTCGGGCGAGTTGATCGGAATCGGTGCATTCGGCGCCGATGGCGGAGGAGGTGAGGACGGCACGATTGTGGGGGTGGCCATTGAAGGCTCCTGACAACAGATATGGATGGAACGAAACGTATTGTTGACGTTCGCGGATGCTGGCTGTTTCGTTTCTGAAAGTAGTCGGCACCCAGCGCCGGCCACTCGGCCTCCTACTACTTTATGATTCGCACCGGGATTCCTTTCGCGGCCAGATACGCTTTGGTATCCGGGATCGAGTATTCGTTGTAGTGGAAGATACTCGCGGCGAGCGCCGCGTCCGCACCAACTTCAAATGCCTGCCGGAAATGCTCCGGGTGACCCGCCCCACCGCTCGCGACAACCGGTACGTTCACCGACTTGCACACTGCTTCGAGCATCGGCAGGTCGTAGCCGTTCTTCGTGCCGTCTGCGTCCATCGACGTGAGAACAATCTCGCCCGCACCGAGTTCCACCACCCGCTTCGCCCACGCGACCGCTTCCAGCCCCGTCGGGATACGGCCGCCGTTAATGTGAACCTCGAACCAGAGGTCAGAGGTCAGAGGACAGAGATCAGAAGACAGAGAAGCACCGAAATTGTCTTCTCTGTCTTCTGACTGCTGATTTCTGTCCTCTGTCCTCTGTCCTCTGACCCGTTTCGGGTCGATGTTCACCACCGTGGCGCAGCGGCCGAACTTGCGCGACACCTCGGCGATCAAGTCGGGTGTCTTCACGGCCGCTGAGTTCAGACTAACTTTCTCGGCCCCAGCCTGAATCAGTTGAGTCGCGTCTTCCAGGGTGCGAATGCCACCGCCAACAGTGAACGGCATGAAGATCTGCTCCGCGACTCGGCGCACCACTTCGAGTAGGATCGCGCGGCCTTCGTGGCTGGCCGAGATGTCGAGGAAGACCAGTTCGTCCGCTCCCTCCTCGTCATATCGACGAGCAACTTCCACCGGGTCGCCCGCGTCGCGCAAGCCGACAAAGTTCGTGCCCTTCACCACCCGCCCGCGGTCAACGTCAAGACACGGAATGATCCGTTTTGTGAACATCGGCGCGTGGGTTGAGTTTAGTAGTAAGGCGAGGATGCAGAAGTGATCGTACCGGGCGCGGAGGAAGTGGTCAACCAATTGTAGTCCTCACGCTCCGCGTGAAGACTACAATCCACCGGAAAACAGCGCGGCCCGGCTCAACTGAGCCGGGCCGCGCGAGGGGCGAGGAGTCTTCAAGCGGCGCGGTTGGCCGCGACCCACAACATGTAAGCCACTCGGTCGTGGAGCCGCTCGCGCTTGCGGCGGTGTAGATAGACGTCACGCCATCCGTAGTAGAGCGCGGCGATGGCGAGGCAGGCAAGATTGCACGCGATCAGTTGGAACACGAATCTTCTCCCATTCCGCACGGCGGACAAGTCAGTACCGCACCGCGGTTCGAGGGGGGTGTGGTGTGGCCGGCGGGCGAAGGACCGGAGGCATCAAAACCCTAGATCACACACCCCGTCGGTCAACCAATGGGGAAAAAAAGTGTCGGATCTCACGGGAGGGAGTGTTGGCTTTTTCAGCGCGCACAAGCCCGGATTCCCGTTTGACGTTCTGGATTTCGTGTCCCAGTTCAGCGGACTCTTCGGCACCGAGAAAACAACCGAGGTGAGGAAACACAAAATGTCAAACACAAAACATTACGTCGCCGCCAGTTCGCCACGCAGCCCCGCAAGCCCTTCACTTCCCAAGCGAATCAGCTTGCCGTCCACTTCCACCTCGAACAGATCGTCGAGCGGCTGATACGTCAGGATGTGGACGCGAGCGCCGGGCGTCAGTCCCAGATCACGCCAGTGACGCAATCGTTCCGGGTCATCGTCCTGAGCTTCGCGCACGACGACAATTTGCCCTGCCTTGAATTTGGACAGTTGTTGAAGATTGCGCGACTTCAACTCGCCGGTGCGGGATGGGATCGGGTGACCGTGCGGGTCTTCGTGTGGTTCTCCGAGATAATCCGCCAGCGCCTGTTCGAGTCGCGGGGAGATCGCGTGTTCGAGTGCTTCGGCCTCCGCGTCGACTTCGCTCCAGTCGAGCTTGAGCACTTGCGTGAGGAACAACTCGACGAGCCGGTGTCGGCGAATCACGCGCAGCGCTTCAGCCAATCCGGTCTCGGTGAGCTTCGCCCCGCTGCCGGACTTGCTCGTGTACTCGATCCAGCCAGCCTCCGCGAGCCGCTTGAGCATTCCGGTGACGGATGGCGCTTTCACCCCAAGCGCCTTGGCGATGTCGTTGGGCCAGGCAACTCCATCGGCATCGCGCAGCCGATGGATCGCCTTCAAATAATCCTGAACCGCTTGTGTCGGCTGATCGGTCATGCCGGACCTCCTCTGCTGGTGTCATCATAACGAACCAGACGCACGCGCGGCGTGAGGAGTTCGTGAAAGGGTACTTCTGTCGTGACCCAGTCGGCTGACGCCGGCGGTTTGACACAACCCAGCCGGCTCACGCCGGCGGTTCGACAGTGACTTGTCGACCACACATTGTCGAACCGCCGGCGTGAGCCGGCTGGGTTTCGTCCTGCACACCGATTCGCAGTGGAGCCAATCTCACGGCACGAATACGATGGACACAACTCGCACTCTCCCAGAAGTTGTTCCGAGGATCACCTCATGTCGTGGAGTCGTTCGATTGCAGTTGCCATGCTCGTGATTCTCTCCTCCTCCGCATTGTGCGCGGAGGAGGTGAAAATCGGTGACCGCGTCGGCAAGTTGAAGTTCACCGACATTCGCTCACTTCCGCGCACGCTCGACGACTTCGGCGCGAAGAAAGCCTTCGTGCTGGTGTTCACCAATACCAGTTGCCCGGTCGTGCAGAGATACTTACCCACGCTCCAAGAACTGGAGAACACCTATCGCGACAAGGACGTGCAGTTCGTTGCAATCAACTCCGCGGAAGAAGACACGCTCATCGCGATGGCCACGCAAGCGGTGAAGTACGAGATGGAGTTCCCCTTCGTGAAGGATTTTGACGGCGCGTGTGCTCGCGCGCTGGGCGTGAAACGCACTCCCGAAGTTGTCGTGCTCGACGGCGAGAAACGGCTCTGCTATCGCGGACGAATTGACGACCAGCACCGAGTTCGCGGAAGTCGCAAGGAACCAACCACACGCGAACTGAAGGACGCGCTCGACTCGGTACTCGCTGGCCGCAAGGTCGCGGTGAGCGAAACGGAAGTGGATGGCTGCGCGATCACTTTTGCCAAACCGCGGAAGCCGAAGGACGTGAACTTCGCCGAACACGTTGCTCCGATTCTTCAAAAACACTGCTGGGAGTGCCACAAGGCTGGCGGCTCCGCTCCGTTTGCTCTGACAAGCTACAAGCAAGCCGCGGCGCGGGCAGACACGATTGCGGAAGTCATCACCGATCAGCGGATGCCTCCGTGGTTCGCGCTCCATGACTACGGCCCGTTCATCACTCGCCGAGGACTGTCGGACGATGAACGATCCACGGTGATCGATTGGGTTCGCGGGGGAACGGCTCCGGGCGATCTCATCAAAGTGCCAGCAGCGCCCGCGGAACCGAAGAGTAAGTGGCAGATTGAAACGCCTGACCTCATCCTCGACTCACAGGAGTTTGAACTGCCGGCGAAGGGAGACATTCCTTACAAGTACGCGATCCTTCCGCATCCCTTCGCCGAGGAGACATGGGTGCAGAGCGTGCAAATCATCACGGACAACCCGCGCTCTCTTCACCACGCCAACCTCGCGTTCTTCAAAGTGAGCGAAGGCTTCAAGGAAGAGAACTTCATCACGGGTTACGTTCCTGGCGGCTCTCCGATGATGCTGGACAAGGACGTTGCGTTCGGCATTCCGAAAGGCTCCGTGCTCGGATTGCAGATTCACTTCGTCCCGACCGGCAAACCAGAGAAGTGCAAGGTGACCGTGGGCTTGCGCTTCCCGCGAGACGTTGTGCAGAAGCGGCTCAAGCACATTCAGCTTTACGACAAGCGATTCGCGATTCCGCCGGGCGCGCCGGCCCACAAAGTTTCCGCCACACGCGTACTCGATACCGACGTGATCGGAGTCGGGATGTTCTCTCACATGCACCTTCGCGGAAAGGACATGACATTCACCGCTCATCTTCCCGACGGCAAACGCGACACACTGCTCATCATCGCGAATTACAACTTCGCATGGCAGGTTGCTTATCAGTGGGAACCGGGCAAGAAGCGCTTGCCGAAAGGCACGCGATTGGAATGCGTCGCTCACTTCGACAACTCGCCGTTCAACCCATTCAACCCCGACCCCAAAGCAACCGTTCGCAACGGTCCGCAAACGCACAACGAAATGATGTACGGCTTCTTCTTCTACACCGATGCCGACGAGAAGCTCGGCTTGAAGATCGACCCGAAAACGGGAACGGTAACAAAGTAGCCCGCCCTTGCGGGCGCTGGCGAACCCCGCCCGCAAGGGCGGGTGTTATCAGCGCCACCCACCGCCCTTGCGGGCGGGGTTCGCCTGACTTGTGGAGTCACTTCATGCGCGTTGCAGGCAGTCGCGTACTTGTCACGGGTGCCGGACAAGGTCTGGGGTTCGCTATCGCGGTTGCGTTTGCGCGAGCCGGAGCGCACGTCGTTGTTACCGATGTGAACGCAGCTCGCGTGCAAGAAGCCATCATGAAGCTGAAGGAAACCGGCTCAGCGATATGCGGATACACTCTCGATGTCACTTCGCAAGAACAGATCGAGCAAGTTCGCGCGCAACTACTCGCCGAACACGGCCCGATTGATCTGCTGGTGAACAACGCCGGGATCGTCTTCGGCGGGCCGTTTCTGAATGTGCCGATTGAACGTCACCAGACCACGATTGGCATCAACCTCGGCGGTGTGTTGGCGATGACACACGCGTTCTTGCCCGATCTACTTTCACGCCCCGCGGGCCACATCGTCAACATCGCGAGCGCCTCCGCGGTCATCGCGCTTCCAATGGCGACAACCTACGCCGCGAGCAAGTGGGCGGTTCTGGGTTTCTCGGAATCGCTTCGAGAAGAATTGCGCGTGCTGGGTCACCGACACATCAGCATCACTGCGGTGTGCCCAACTTACATCAAGACGGGGCTATTCGATGGCGTACAGCCGGGCCGACTCACAGGCTGGCTGACACCAGAGCAGGTCGCGGACGCAGTTGTGCGAGCAGTCGAGAAGCGCAGAGAGTTCGTCATGCTGCCGTGGATCGTGCGGGCAATCTATGCGCTGACCGCTGGCTGGCCGAGAAGCTGGTATCAGGCGATGTGCCGAGCCTTCGGCGTTTCAAAGAGCATGACCGAATGGAAGGGCCACGCTCCACAGAGTGATCCCAGACCGCAGTGAGGGCTGGCGTGATGATACAAACCCCTCTTGCCTCTTCTCATTGAAGCGAAGCGCTCCGCGGCGACTTCTCCCTGTTGGGTGCGATGTCGAAATGCTCGGTGCGTTGAGTGGGAAGGGAAGAGAAACCAAGACCCCTCACCCGCCGTTACGACTGACGCGAAGCGCGTCAGTCTACGGCGACCTCGCCCCGCCAAAGCGGGGCGAGGTGGTGTGGTTGCAGTTCCGATTAGCTCCACGAAATGGGCAAGCGCCCCACCTCGCCCCGCTTCTGCGGGGAGAGGTCGCCGCCGCGGAGCGCTTCGCTCCGCGGATAGCGGCGGGTGAGGGGATTTCAAACTCAATCATCATCAACCACGAACTCTTCAACACGATTCACTTCAGTCACTTCTACGGCCGTCCGTTGGGAGTGGTCGCGAGACGCTTCACGGCCAACTGCTGAGCTTGCGGGCCGAACCGACCGAGCTTCGCGAACTCCTTCTTCGCGGACTTCTCGTCGATCTGCCCCGCGCGGAGCCGAAGCACGATCTTCTCGGCAACCACCTCCTGTTCGGGAGTCAGGAAATCGTGCCGGCCGACCAGCACGCGAACCACTTCCTTCGGCTTGGGATCAACTGTCAGCGGAAGGAGTTCATCAGTCTTCTTGCGCGGAACCAGATATAAGAGCCGCGTACCTTCCTCGCCGAACCAAGCGGCGTCCCACGTCTTGACCATCGCCTTCGCTTCCTTCTCGTAAAGGCCCGCAGCAGTCAGTTCCTTCACCAGGAAGTCGGCCAACTCGGCGCGCTTGCCACCCATCTCCGGCAAGAGCGCATCCATCGTGCTTCCGGAGTTCAGCTCACCCACCGGGCGGAATCCAATCTTCCCATCGCGCACAGTAACCAACACCAGCCCATCCAATTGCCCGCCGGCGTTGTTCGTGATGCGCACCTTGTCGCTTCCCAGCGCTCGAACAATAACCGGCGGTGGGAATGTTCCAACCCCGCGATAGAAGAGGAACTTCTCGCGCTGCACGATCGCGCCACCCGGACGCTCCCCGGCTCGGCGCTTGTCTCCAATGGCGTTCACCTGAAGCGGAACGGCGTCCGTCTCGCGGGCGTGGTAGTAGTGATTGTCTCCCTTGTCGCGCCGGAAGCGGGCCGGTTCGTTGGGTGTCAGCTTCACGTCCCAGCGAATCGTCTGCCCGCCGACCTTGTCGTTGCGATCCGTGCGAATCGGAGGACCAGCGGCATACGGATACCATTCCGTAATCCAGCCGCGCGGGAAGTCCACCTTCACGGAGACTCGCATCTCCTTATCGGTGTAGAAGTAGATCACCGGCGTCTCCATGCTCACCAGTCCGTCTCGAAGGAGCCGACCGATCTTCTGTGTCTGGTCGTAGGGGTAATAAACGAAGCTCGGCAAATCGACATTGTTCGGCGCAAAGTTGGCGGGCACGCCATCCGAACCCGAGAAGCTCGTAAACGTGCCCCACTCGTGAGCGACAAGACTCGTTGACGCGGGCGTAACCGGCACCGGAGCCGGTTCGGGCTTGCTCGGTTCAGCGGCTGTGCTTGGGATGAGAAAGACGCCCGCGGCAAGCGCGGAGCCGGCAAGGAGCGCGATCAGAAACGTTCTCATGGTCACTCTCCGCAAGGGTAGATTCGCGGGCCGCCACAATCGCGGCCGTCTGACGAATACTACCCGCGAGGACTACCAATAGAATGTTGTTAATCGAAAACGATATACAGCGCTGTGTTGTAAATGCAGACGTGCCCGACAGTGAAGGGAGCGATTTCCACACCGTGACGAGTTCAACCCAGAAAAACACCGCCCACCACCGTGTGCTCATCTGGACTGGGCAGTGTGTCGAATAGTACCATTGCGTCACTTCTAACCTGAACATGCTTCTTCCGATCCTTTCCCCGGGTGTTACCCGACGCCCGACAACCTTCGAGGGTAAGCCGATGACCGTTCCGAATGAACCAGGCGCGGATTTCGACCGCTTTCAGCGGGGTGAGAACGGCCTCTTAACCGTTCAGCAACACATTCTGCGTGAACAGGGGCGTTCGCCCGGAGCAACCGGCGAATTCTCCTGGCTGCTCTCCGGCATCACGCTGGCAACCAAGATGATTGCCTCTCGCGTGCGCCAGGCGGGACTGACCGACATCATCGGCGAATACGGTCGATCCAACATCCAGGGAGAGAAGCAGCAGAAGCTTGATGTGTACGCGAACGAAACGCTCCTGCATTGCCTGAGTTGGCGCGACTCCATCGGGTTTGTCGCATCGGAAGAGAACGAGCTACCGATGGCCGTTCATCACGGCTCTCCTTCGGCCAAATACGCGGTGGTGTTCGATCCGCTTGACGGCTCATCGAACATCGACGTGAACGTGAGCGTCGGGACGACGTTCTCCGTACTGCGTCGGCCTGACGACGGGCGCGAGGATGTCTCGGCTTGGGTTCTTCAGCCTGGCAAGGTGCAAGTCGCGGCCGGTTACGTTCTCTACGGCTCTTCAACGATGCTCGTCTACACCACCGGTAACGGGGTTCACGGTTTCACACTCGACCCGGCCGTCGGCGCATACATCATGAGTCACGAGAACATCCGAATGCCGATTCAGGGCGGCTACTATTCGGTGAACGAAGCTTACCACAATGAGTTCCCGGAGATGTATCGCGCGTACCTCGATCACATTCGCAAGGGCGGACTGGGCAAGCGCTATTCCACCCGCTACATCGGCTCGATGGTCGCGGACTTCCACCGAACGCTGCTCAAGGGAGGAGTGTTCCTCTACCCGCCAACCGCCGAAAGCCCCGGCGGGAAACTTCGCCTCTTGTACGAAGCGAACCCGATCGCATTCCTCGCGGAACAGGCTGGCGGGTCCGCGACAGACGGCCGCGGGCGCATTCTGGACATCCAGCCGCGGAGCATTCACCAACGCACTCCGCTGGTTGTGGGCAGTCAGAAAGAGATGGAAGCCTTCGCGAAGTTCGCGGGGAAATAGTTTTGTTGGAGTCCCGCCTGAAGCGGTCCTGAAGGCAAGAAGACCGCCTAAAGGCGGGACTCCAACGAAAACCAGCTCGCTCTTTTGAGTTGGAGTCCCGGCTTTAGCCGGTCTTGGTTTTTCCGCCTCAGTAGCAGGACTCCAACCCAGACGGAACCTTCGCCATGAGAATCTTCGACCCGATCCAGGAGCCGTGGGCGCGGCTGATCGCGGCTCTGATCCCGTGCGGGTTCGGAGGAGCGTCGTTGTTCTTCCTCCCTCCGTTGTTTGGCATCGGACTGGCGTCCGGCGGACTCATCGCCGTTATCATGCACTGGGCCGCTCGGCTCGATGAACGCGCTCTCTGGCTTGGGCGGAAAGAAGAACCGCCAGACGAGGACGACTTCTAACTCACACTGCGCAAGGAGCATTCCCATGACCAACCGCGAGCAAGCTGGGTTCAGCACGCGAGCCATTCACGCCGGTCAGGACGCGGACCCCACGACCGGAGCGACAGTCGTGCCCATTTATGCAACGAGTACCTACACGCAGGCCGCACCCGGTCAGCACAAGGGGTACGAATACAGCCGAAGCGGTAACCCAACCCGCACGGCACTTGAAACAGCTCTTGCCGCACTCGAAGAAGGCGAGCGCGGACTGG
>JAKEEV010001387.1 GCA_022616395.1 Planctomycetia bacterium
CCCGCCGTTACGACTGACGCGAAGCGCGTCGGTCTACGGCGACCTCTCCCCAAGCAGGAGGGGTTCGGGGAACCCGTGGGGGGTTCCCCGATTCCCAACAGAGCGGGGCGAGGTGTGGGTCTTGCCCATTCCGTGTCGCTTCGCGAATCTGCAACCACAGCACCTCTCCCCGCCGTGCGGGGGAGAGGTCGCCGCCGCGGAGCGCTTCGCTTCGCGAAAAGCGGCGGGTGAGGGGTCTTCAACACACAGTAACCCTTCAACACGATCCGGTATCATTCCCGTCGCGAAGATTCCGGCTCTAATTGAAATCAAGACCGTCGCTGACGCTTCTGGCTCTGATGAAACGGTGACGGGCCGACCGGTGTTTTGCCGGCCGACCCGTGCGAGGCGCTCCGAAGAGTCGCCACTCGCAAACCAGTATCGTTGGGCGAGGTGCGTTAGCTCTTGGCCGCTTCGATTGCCTCTTTCACCACTTCCTTCGTGTCGGGCTTTGCTTCCTCCGGGTCAAGCGCGATTCCGCCCTCCCCTTCCAGACGCGAGATGTCCTCCTTGTTCTCGATTTCCATCACGGTCGGCAGATTGCGGAAGTCTCCACGAAGCGCCTTGAGGGCAAACTTCTCCTGGTCGATCTCCGCGCCGGAGCGGAAACCCATCTCGCGAAATGTCGCACCCAGCCATGACATCCGCGTGAACACATACTGAAGCAAAAACAACCCACCCAGAGCCGGCAGAATCAACCACCACGCGCTAAAGAACGCGGTCAACACCAACCCCGTGAGGATCAAGACGCCAATCATCGCCTTCGTCATCCGGCCCGCGCTCCACTCGGATTCGATCTCATTGAGACGATCCGTGATCGCTTGCGGACCGGCGTCGGCCAGGCAAGCCAGACGCTGCTCCAACGTGCTCTGGTCTTTGCACCGGCGAGACACGCTGATGCGGATACTCATGATGCGGTCCTCGAAGTCAGGAATCCGTGCGGGCATACACCAGCACGCTGTACGGCCCGATGTCCACGGCCGCGTGACTCGGCAAACCATCGAACTCGCCGGGAGCGGCGGTTACGTTGGAGGAAGGGTGGGAGCCGAACAGCGTGCTGTACCCTTCCCAGTCCGTATTAAGTTGCAACTTCCATACCCCAACTTGCGGAAAACCTATCTTGAAGTGGTTTCGCGGGTTACGGTCGAAGTTTGCGACGACGACTACGTCATCTCCGGGTCCGCCATTCATCCATCGCCGGAATGCAATCACGTTATTCGCATCGTCCACGCGAATCATTTGCACATGAGGACCACAAAGTCCGCGCGTCTTGCCGTCCGTGTTGAGCCGCAGGCGAATCAAGTCTCGATACAGCCGAACGATCCCGCGAAACTCCTGCTGGTGCTCCCAGTCCACCGGAACCGTGTCCCGGAACCATTCGCCTTCGAGAAACTCCTGTCCCTGGAACAGCATGGGGATGCCCGGCGAGGTGAAGACCAGTGCCACGGCCAGCGTCGAGCGTTTCTGCGCGAACCAACCGGTCGAGTCGTTGGGATTGATCTCGTAGGGGACGCGCGCCTTGCCGTTGGCGACTTCGTCGTGGCTCTCGCTGTAGATCACGCGCTGAAATGCATCATTGTTGTAACGGTGCGTGATGGCCTGAGCGACCGAAGCCATCGAGCGGTGTTCATCGCTGGCGACAATCACCGCCTCTCGAAGCGGATGAACGAACTGGTCATCCCACTGACTGGCGTACCCCGCGCCTCCCTCAGCAGCGGGTTTCGTTAACCAGTCGTTGTGTTGAAGATCCTCGGCGATGGTGATGGTGTTCGGGTGCTTCTCGCGAATCTCGCTGTTGATCCACTGAATGAGCGACCAGCCATCGGGCAGATTCGGTTCGCCATCGTGTCGGACGCTTCGGATGTAAAGCGTCATGTCCATCCGCAGTCCGTCGATGTGGTAGTCCTCGATCCACATGAGCGCGTTGTCTCGGATGAACTGCCTCACTTCGGGTCGGCCGTAGTCGGGGCGTGTGTCACCCCACGGTGTGTGCTTCCTCCAGTCCTGGTAGAAGTAAATTCCTCCTCCATCGTTCTCGCTCCAGCCATCGAAGCGCCACAGATCGAGATCGGAAGGCCCGAAGTGGTTGTAGACCACATCCAGAATCACCGCGAGTCCGTTCTGGTGAGCGGCACGCACAAACTCCTTGAATTTGTTCGGTCCTCCGTACGCGCTCTCGACCGCGAAGATGTGAGCGGGGTTATAACCCCACGAACGGTCACCCGCGAACTCCGCGACTGGCATGACCTGAATGCAGTTCACGCCCAGACGCTTCAGGTGATCGAATCGGCGCACGATGCTATCGAACTGAGCCGGCATCGGATCGCCTGGGTTCTCGTCGTTGAACGTCCCGACATGCAACTCGTAGATGACCATCTCGTTCCACTTCGGACTGGGGAAGTATGCTTCTCCCCACTCGAAATGCGGATCGTGAACGACTCCGTTGCCGACGGAGTTGGTGACCTCGCGGGCGTAAGGGTCGATCCGTGAGAATTCGCCCCACGGAGTCTTGAGGTGATAGCGATACTCGTCTTTGATCTTCGCATCGGGCCCATCGATGTACCAGTACCCTTCAGGATTCTCGCTCGTGAGCGGATGCTTCGTGTTGTTCCAGTCGTTGAAGGTTCCAATCACGGACACCGATTCCGCGTGAGGAGCCCAGACGCGGAACGCGACTCCTTTTTCGTGCGGAATCGCACCCATTCCGGGCCGGGCCGCTTCAACGAGTTTGCGGCCGCGTGGAATCTCGGAGATGGGATAAGGAATTGTGTTGGACTTGGGCGCGGGCTTGAGTGTCGGCATGTGAAACTCTCCTGGTGATGATCCGAGGAAACGGCCGCATCCAAGAGCGAC
>JAKEEV010001388.1 GCA_022616395.1 Planctomycetia bacterium
ATACCCGAGTGGGTTGAATGGTGAGTGTGTTGGGTCAGAGGCGGGCGGATCAGCGAGCGTGTCTGAGGGACAGCGTTCCCCGCGCCCCGCCACCCCCCGGTTTTCTGTTTTCTCTCTTTCGCCCAGGTTTTGTGGGGTTAGGTGCGTTTTGGAGAGGGGCCAGGTGGCCTTTATGGCGACCAAACGCTGCATTTCATGGGGTTTAGAAAGGCCACCCCCTGGCCCCGATGCCTCACACTTACCTGACGCTTGTCTGGTGCTGGGTCGGGTGGCTGCCGGCGCGCAGGAAGGTCGGTCCGGTGTGCCGGTTCCTTCCACCCCTATTCTGCGTGATAATGTACAAAAGTCAACTACCAAATCGGATTTTTGCCGAACCCACCGCTGGAACTCAACCGTGGAAACGAATCCATGCGATTGCGTATAACTTCACCTCCGACACTCAAAGTAGCGTCATTGCTTCCCCAACACCAGATCGACGACCCAACACCCGCGAACGTGAACTTGGTTCGTGTCTCGGCAGTGGTTGAGGATGTTTTCGTTATCGCAACCGGCGTCTTGAAGTGCATCGGCAAGAATGGGCATCGCGCTGAACTCACGCGATTCGTACATCTGTTTCGCAAGCGCGATGGCGGTGTCCGTTCGCCACTTCTTGTTGAACTTCACCGTTCGGAACGGGTTGCCATGAACTTCGCGGATCAGGTCTCGAATTCGTGACTCGACCAACTTATGAGATTTGCGCGCAAGTCCCCGTGTCCCCTTCCCGGCGCGGCGAGCCAGGAGTTCCGCCCGCGTCTCGACAGCGCCGGACAGGTACATCAGAAAATCGTCCAGGCTGTACAAGTACTTCTCGGCCACCAGCGCCGCGTCACGCGCTGCCGCGGATCGGAACCGGAGTTCGTCTCGCGCTTCGTATGCGGCTTCTTGCGCGACCCAGTACTTCCTGGCAGGAATCAGGCGGTCGGCGTACTGCTCCCCGATCTCAATCACGCAGGACAGGCGCGGGTCGGTCAACTGGTCGGCGACCAGCCGCATCAAGTCGGCGCCGATCAGTCGCTCCTTGCGGGTGTGGTCCCATTCCTTCGCGCCCTTCGGTCGCGGCATCGAGCGCCACATGCTCCAGACGTCGCACGAGGAGAGGCCGAGCCACTCGTCTTCGGTGACTTCCGGCTTGAAGACATACTTCGTCATTGGGGCACCCTCGAAGCGAAATCACCCCACCTCCCAATTGTCTCACGACGCGCGCAGTAGTTCACCCCAGCTCTTCGCGGTGGATGCCATGAGCACAATTTGGTCGAGTCGGTCTAAATCCACGATCATGAAGAGCCGCCTCGTCTGCCTTTTGTTCGGTTCGCCAAACAATTCCCGGCCCATTTTCAGGATGAAGTCGTGCATGTGGAAAATCGCGCCGAGTTTGTAGAGAGAATCGCGTAAAGCAGACTCAGCCATGATGACACCTCGTCGCTGATCGAACGGATGGTGGTCACCGGCCCGGAGGTGGCCCAGGCATCGACCTTCACCAACCGAACGGTGAGACGTTCCAAACGAGCCAAGTTGTCGAACATCAGGAACGCCAACACCCCC
>JAKEEV010001389.1 GCA_022616395.1 Planctomycetia bacterium
ACGCCGCAGCGCATTCGTGCGCCGCACACTCACTTCGATTCGAATCACTTCACCGGACGGTGAAGTTCAGACCACCACCGCGAAGCGGTTTAGTTCAACTACGAGTTTGGCGTCTGAGTAGTCGGGGAACTTGAACTCAATTAGTGCGACCTTGCTCTCGGGCACGATGACAACGCGGTACTCCCTCCGAAGGAACTGTGGAAGCGGATGTCGTTGATGGGCAAATAGGATGATTCGCTCTGCCGCGTTCAAATCGCTCGCGACCAAGCCGCGTTGAACTTTCGCGTATTCCGCTTTCGCTTCTTCGAATTGTTGGGCGAACTGCCGCCTCCGCGCGTTGATCTTTTCTTGAAGCGCGTGCGCTTCCTTGAGAAGGGATTGCCGCCGAGATATATCGCGTTGCAAGTAGCTGGTTCCACTGCTCCGCAAATACCAGTCGGGATACGCAGATTCGGGCAGAGACAGGTCGGGATGTTCAGGGAGTGTAGGCAGTTCCGGTGAGGGAATTGGCCGCAAGAGAGTACCAATTGGAATGAGGGAGAAATCGCGTGGGAGGAGATAGAGAAGCGTGTCCAGTGACGTGGCGGTCGGGGAAAGCCACGCTGAAGGCGACTCCGACACGTTTTCGGATTCGACGAATGCACTGTACGACATCTTTTCTAGGCTTGTGGCGACTCGCTCAAGGTCACGTTCGTATCGCTCCCATTCGTACCCAAGCTGTTTATAGGCTTCGCGTGACATGGCTCAAGTTAATCGGACGTTGTCTTGCGGGCAATGGTCGGGACTGAAGGTCTAAGGCACGGGGTCTGTCAATCTCGCTTCTTGCGCCACTCCCAAGGCGGCACTGGCGTCGCATCCTTCCACAGACCGACGTGGCGCGCACGCGCGTCGTCTTCCGCGTGCGCATAGCTCGCGCGGTCCTCGGGCGTTTGCTCCTTCGCGTACTCCCTATACCACCACGCGAAACCCGCTTTGATCTGCTCCAAGTTCGCGTCGGTCCCGCCGCGCATCACCTTGCAGACCTCTCGCCCGTAGCGGTCGCGCTTGTAACAGTCGGCGCGCACGTCCTTGCCGAAGACGAGGCGCGACAGCTTCTCC
>JAKEEV010000252.1 GCA_022616395.1 Planctomycetia bacterium
CCGCCGCGTGTGTTTCTGTTGACGATGTCGGCCACAAGCCCGCGGGTCTTATCCGAGCGAATCTGGCCGTTGATGTCTCGGCCGTTCATCATGAGGAGAGCCTGCACCACGGTGCCGTTAAAGTTCAGTTCGTTCCCTTCGTCGTCTCCGAAGTTGCGAACGAGGCGAGCGCTCCAATCGCGCTTGAGAGTGTTATAAGCCTCGTCGGTCATCCGCGCCCGCACGCGGGTGGCGACGGCCAGCGAGTCGAAGAGCACTTCCGGCGACATGGGCTTCAGCGGCATCCGGGCGAAGAACGCATCGTACTTCTGATCGGTGTACGCCTTGTTCGCGACGTGACTGAGTTGGTACGCGTCGCTGGTGCAAATCCATTCCAGGAGCTTCTTCGGGTCGTGATTGTAGTTCTTGAACTCTGTCGCCAGGTATTGCAGCAATTCGGGGTGAATGAGCACGTTATCGCTCTTGAAGTCGTCCACCGAGGGATCCGTGTGCAGCCCGCGGCCGAACAGGTGGCCCCACATCCGGTTGACGAACGCCTTCTCGAAGTTGTCGTGCTGGACGATCCACTCGGCGAGAATCTGTCGGCGAGTCTTGTTCGCCTGCGTGCCGGCTCCGGTCAGCAGTTTCGTGGACTTCTCACCCTTCTCCGCCTGCGCCACATCCTTGAGCATCACCGCATACGACGCCTTCCGCTGTCCGTCACGCCGTTCGTAGAGCACCATGCCCTTCTCGTTCCACTTCGGCATGTCGGTCAGGGTCACATAGTTCTGATTCATCGCCTTCTTGGCCATGACCGTCTGCGCGCCGGTCTTCTCGGTCTGGCGGAAGAAAACATTCACGCCCCAGAAGTCGGATTGCAGCCATTCCTTGCTCTGCGGGTGATCGTGGCACTGAGTACACTGCGTCTGAATGCCGAGGAACATCTTGGTGACACGCGACGTGATCGGGACGTTGTCGTACTTCCCGTCCGGGAACTCAGTCGGCCCCTTCTTGATGCGCTGATCCGCCGCGAGTGGGTCACCGAGGTGGCGGAAGACAAAGTGAACCGCTCCGTTCTCGTTGCTCTTGCCCGTTGCGGTGACAAGACCCGTCACGAAGTCGCGATAGGACGCGTTGGTATCGAGTTGCTCCTCCAACCACATCTGGAACTGTTCGCGATAGAGCGGATCGACGCCGCTGCGGGTCAGGAGCCACACCGACCAGAGTTCGGCGAAGTTCTGGGCGTAGGCCGCGGAGTAATCAATGGGTACCTTCCGCAAACCCGCGACCTCGGTCAGCATCTTCCCGTTCACGCCTTTGGGCGTGTACTTCTTCTCATAGAGCAATCGCTGAACGAGTTTTGTCCGCTTGTTCGCGCCCCTTTCTCGCTCGAAGTCGATAATTTCTTCGGTTGTGGGAATGCGGCCGAGCAGGTCGATGAAGACCCGGCGCATGAACTCCAGATCAGTGGCCTTCGCGGCCGGTTGCTTGATCCCTTCCCTCTCCCAACCCTTGGCAATCAGTTCGTTAATCTTCTTGGTCTGTTCCGAGATGCCTGTGGGGTTGGCGGGCGGCTTCGGTTCGGTTTTCGGTTCGTCGGCGGGTGCCGAGTGTGCCGTGGGCGCGGTGTGGGCGGCGGTCCAGAGCAGACCAGCCGCAAGACCGGCGGCAAGTGCGTGGCGGATCATCCGGGGTTTCCTCGTGAGTCCGTCTGTCGTGAAATAGCCTGGCCCC
This sequence comes from Planctomycetia bacterium, assembly GCA_022616395.1. GTDB lineage: Bacteria > Planctomycetota > Planctomycetia > Gemmatales > Gemmataceae > Gemmata. The sequence continues at coordinate 1,714 of JAKEEV010000252.1, forward strand.
AGCTCCGGGGCATGTGAGCCGGGAAATCCGGTATTTGCTCGAAGCGGATTTGGTTAGTGTAGACCATCTCAGGCGGGTTGGTCTACGGTTTTTCCACGCCTCGGGCGGTGGGTGCCTCGTTTTGTGAGACGATCCGGGTGCGGGCGAAGTTCCCAAACCCGTCTACTTACCAGATGAACCCCACAAATGGGGAAAACGGACCGCGAGAATCGTAGGACAGGCAAGATGTCTGTCGTTGAGAATCGGAGCCGGAAGCGTCAGCGACGGATTTTCCCTTCGCCCGTCGCTGACGCTTCCGGCTCCGATCAAGAGAACCCAATGGTTTCCAGATATGGACTTTAATCTCAAACGAGTGGCCGAATATATTCGTGCCGCGCAAACGGAAGAACTGCTCGACCGCGTGACCGTTTACCGCGCGGGAATGGAGGAAGCCGCGCTCGATCTGATGGAAGGCGAACTCGACCGTCGCGGAATTTCGCGCGAGCAGATCGCCGAACACGATGCGAAACGACGCGAAACCGTCCTCATACTCCCCGATGGAACGGCCAAGCGATGCAGCTTCTGCGACCGGCCCGCGATCAAGCAACTCTGGCGCTGGCACAAGCTACGCCTTCGGCTTCCGTTCGCCATCCTGTTTGGTCGGAAGGAGGCTTCATTGGGCATCGGGATTCCACTTTTCCCCTACCCGTTCGCGTATTGCTCCGCTCACGACCCGGAGAAACCCAAGGGACCGGACGAAAGCACGCCCGGAGCGTGAGTGGAAGTTGCTGAGATTCGGGGCGCCTGCTTCGGTGGATTACTCCACTCCATCGTTTGCTTCGGTCGGGCCTTCTTGCGTTTCGAGTTTGAACGGCTGCCACACGTGCGGACGGGCAAGCGGTTCGATGTGCAGCACCTCTTCGCCCTTCTGAAACACTCGTACGCTTCCGCTCGATTGACTGACCGCGAAGGCGATCGCCTTGGTCTGCTTGCTGATTCCGGCCGCGGCCATGTGTCGGCTACCGAATCCCTTTCGCATCGTCACTCCGTCCGCGCGAGCGCCGAGGTGAAGGCAAGCCGCCTCCGCGATGCCATCGTGCCCGATCAGGATCGCGCCATCGAGCTTCGCGATCTCTTTAATCTGTTCACGCACGTCCCGCTTGCGAACATCGCGTTCAGCGCGCGAATACCCGCGAAACGGATTGAAGTTCTGGAAGTGAGACATGCTCAGAACCCTGCGCGTATCTCCGACAACGAGGATGGTGCCGACCGGTTGACCCTCGCGCCCCTCGCGGCCAATCTCGGTGGCTAAATCGACGACCGCGCGTAACACTTCGAGCGGCGCTGCTCCTTCAAGGACTCGAAGGTCTTGCGCCGTCATGCGTTCGAGGTGTTCGCCCAGGTGAATCACACTCAGGCTATCGACCGGTTCGGGCGCGTCTTCTTCGCTGCTGGCGATGCCGTTGTAAAGCGCAACGATGTGAGCCCCTGGCTGGATCAGTTCCCCGGTCACGCCCTTGAGCAGCGCGGAGTTCATCCGATCTTGCGTGGGGAGCGGTTCCGGGTCCAGATCGATCACGGTCCAGTCGGGACTTTCGCGCAAGGATTTGGTCAGCGCGGGGTTCTCCGCGGCAACGAACAGCCGACAGCCGCTGAGCATCCGGCTGACCTCGTCCCAGTCGATGGGCGTCTCGGTCAGCAGAAGCACGGCATCCGCGGGCAGGGTCTTCACAAGGTCGCGCGCTGCCTGCAACAGCGCGACCGTTTGACTGGGCAAGCTCATCGCAAACACGTCTGGGGTGAGGCAACCGAAGCGAGTTGGCCCACTCTAGGCTAATCGAACCCTGTTCGCCAACAGGAGTTCGGCAGTTTTGTCCAGATTTTGGGCAGATCGAAGAGAAACTCTACCAGCACCTTCGTCCGAAGCACCCTTCAATATCCGACGGAAGGACAAAGTAGATGGACTTTCGCTCCGCGTCCGCACGCCAGACAATACACTGCCCCTTTCCCCGCGGAGTTTCTTCCC
>JAKEEV010001390.1 GCA_022616395.1 Planctomycetia bacterium
TATCCGCGAACCGGCCCACCGTGTTGCGGCCTTCGTAGATGGGATATTCCACGCTGATTTTGACTCCGCGCAGCACAACCAGCTTGGCCTTGAGAGACGGAGGAGCCGGTGGCGCGGGCGGTTGGTCGGCTCGGTCGGTCGCGGGGACGGTGATCGGAGCAACCGGGAGTTCGGGATTATCGAGCTTCGATTCCGGAGGTCCGGCGTGGAGCGTTCGGATCGTTTGGTCTCCAGCTCCGGGCTGGCTTCCCACGGGAGAAGTCTGAGGCCGATTGGGATCGGTCGAGTGTCCGGGGGTGTCAACGAGTGGGCTCATCTTGTGTGTCCGTTCCGAGGCGGTGACGACCACCGGTTCGGCAAATGGGTGGGCGAGTGCCGGGTGGTTCGGGAGTGGCTGCCGATCTGGCGCGACAGCGGGAGACACCACCGGCTCGACCATCGGAGCCGGTAGCGGTGCAGCGAGGTCCGAGAGTCCCGTGAGCAATAGCCCGCAATGCTCGCAAATGCGAGCACCCGCCGGCCTGGCGCACTGACACCGGGGACAACTGGCCATCACAGGTGATCCCCTGGCCTTGGTCCGATCAGCCGCGAGTCGGCCTCTATGAAGTTCGGCCTGAACACATCTCGCGACCGAAAACACCAGTTGACGCGAGGTTCGGCCGGTCTGGGCGCTCGTGCTGCTTGACCCAGGCTGTGTGTGGTCTGGGCTTTCGCCCAAACTTTGCACACACAAAATGGGGAAGACGCGGCACGGAGGCGGCCTCTGGCTTCGCTGGAGCAACTGTAGCTCACGTTCGGCGAAGGAAATGGGACTCGGCCAAATTCCGTGAGACTTTCCGCGCCGGCGCGAACCAATTTCACGCGGATGCGAAGGTTTCCCCCGGCGTGAAAGTTCAGACCGGTCGAACTTCCAAACTCACCGCGCCCAGAGGTTCGTCGGAGGTGACACTGAAGACGACTTCGTTGCGAGGTTGAAGGAGAACGGTGATCTCGGCCGCGAACGGCCCGGCCGCGGAGATCTTCCCCAGAGGTGAGTCGTTGAGGGAAACTTCCGCCGCTCCGGGCACCTGTTCGCAGACCAACCAGAGCCGTTCGTTCGCATCGAGCGTGCGGGGCCAGCCAAACTTCCGGGCGTGTTTCACTCCGCCCGCCACCGGAGTAACTTCCCACGGAGGACCGAGATTGATCCGGTGGGAAACAAGCGGATTGAGGATAAAGCGCGACTCCTCAATCGCTTCCTCCTTGGGCCAAGCCTCGCCTTCCGGGCGTGCGTTCGCGTTCGATTCGTCACTCATGGTTTGGCCCTTTGTCTTTTCTCGGAGCCGGAAGCGTCAGCGACGGAATGCCCAACACCGTTGCAAAGCCGCGAAGAGAAACTCCCGTCGCTGACGCTTCCGGCTCTGATTCAAGAACCGGCTTCCGGCTCTGATTCAAGAACCGTCGCTGACGCTTCCGGCTCTGA
>JAKEEV010001391.1 GCA_022616395.1 Planctomycetia bacterium
CACGCTTCACGGTTTCAAGGAGTCCGCTCAACAAGGAGGTTCGTGTCTACCGCTGGGGATCGAAGTTGGAGAACGATTTCAATGCCAGGAAGGGTGATCCCACCCCGAAGGGTTTTGAGAGCTTGCGGTTCTTCCGCGTCGGCAAGGGGAAGCACGGCCTTGACGTGGTTCCGTAATCGCGAACTCTCCTGAGTGACAAAGTGATCGTGCGGACTGATTGCATGTCCGCACCACCGAAGCTCACCCTGCTCGCGCAGCGGTGAGCTTCTTCATTTGATACACCTGACCGTGCCGGGAGTTCGCAATGGGAATGCGTGTCGAACGGGGAGTGATATGGCGGATACGGTTGACCCTGGGGCACTCGCCCACTGCCGAACCGCGAAGGTGAACGAACTCAGTTGGCTCATCCCGCTGCTTGTGGGTGAAGGAGATTGAGCCGGCGCAGGAGTCACAGGGTAGTTGACAACGAACCAGATGACAGTTTCTCAGTCTCCTATTCGCCATCGCTCTCCCAAGGATCTCCCCTCGATCCCGCTTGGGTGGTGTGCGGTTGTCGAACATCAGGGTCACCACGATGGGTCACCTGCAGATAATGCTTCGCCGGGGTAGGCAGACGCCCGATGCACTCATCCGAACAGGCGTTAACTAGGAGCGGCAGCACATCGGTTGCCACGCGGAGTGAGATCCACACCCGGTGTTGTCGCTGATCCTTAAATGGCCGATCACACACGCTACACCGGCGAACCGTGTCTGGCTTGGTACACTTCAACGGCAGTTCAGTGGGTTCCACTCGGCCCGCGTGCATTCCCGGTTCGAGTCGCGGGAACGGCGGGTGGTAGTTTCGGTTGCCATACAGCGCCCGTGTACTCACGGTACTGTCCCGAAGATTCTTGCACCGCGTGATTTCGTATGGGTACCAGTGCAGCCGATACGAGGTGTACGGGGTGAACTTCTCCAGGTTTGTCATCTCGCCGATCTCCGGCGGAATGCGGACGAGATGGCTCCCGTACAGCAGCAGATGCTTCACCTTCGTCAGTTTCCCGATGGTCTGCGGAAGGGTTACGATCTGTGCTCGCTCTTCTGAGGTCACCCCGCGGAGTGGGGCAAACTCCTCGCGTCCGTCAACAGCGGCTTCCTCGACCAGATCACAGAGCCGCTTCCAAGGCTCGCATTCCGTGTCCTGCGGCTCGATGTGGAACTCGACCGGAGGCACCTTCTGCTTGGGCTGCGGGTCATACAGTCCTGGGAAGCATTTGCAGTACACCGGACGCACAGGGGTTTCGTACAGGTGGGAGCGTTCTGGTTCGATCACCGTCAGCCACTCATGTGACAACCCCTTCCGGAACAAACTGAGTTCGTGTTCGCCCGCGACGCGGTGAACGTGGTCCGGCGCGACCGATCGCAATGCGAGATGGAGGCGAACGACCTGGCCGCGAACATCGTCCCGTTCGTCAAGCCAGTCGGCGTACACGAGACGCGTCGTGTCGTCATCGGGGTTCGCGCGGATCGCCTGCAGGAAAGCAGTTTCTTCCGACATGATCGCGCTCCCTTCGGGTCGCGACTGACTCTCACCCCGCTTGGACGGCGGCCAGTTTCTCGCGTTTGACGTGTTCGCGCATCGGGGTAATCATCAGGTCGAGGTCGCC
>JAKEEV010001392.1 GCA_022616395.1 Planctomycetia bacterium
CTTGTCCTTCTTGTCTTCCTTCTCGTCCTTCTTGTCGTCCGAGAGTCTCTTGAACTTGGCCGTGGTGCCGGTTGCGTCCTTGCAAACCAGTTCGGTCTTGGTGAGGGTCACCACCTCGGTCGAACTGGTTTTCTTGTCGGGAAGGGTGAATGTCAGCACGTTCTTCTTCAACTCGTAGCCGAGATCAAGAGACTTCTTCTGGCCTTTCACGTTGACAGTGACGACGAGCTTCCCCTCTTTCTGGAAGTCGAAGATTGCGCCTTTGGGGATCTTCGCGGCTTCTTCGGTCAGTTCCCAGCGACCAAGCAGGTCGTCCGGTTCAGGGTCCGCTGCCGAGAGTGCGGCGGGGATTGCAAGTAAGCAGACACAGCCGACAAGGGTGCGAAGTTTCATGTTGACTCTTCCGTGGGTGCGATGGACGAGTTCAATCATCAGAACTCAGGCGCGTGGCTTCAAGGGAAACTCTCCTATAATGTATGGAGTGCCCGCGAAGCGAGTTCCTGGATTCTACAGAATTCCATTGCCTCAGTTGAGGGAACCAATACACTTCAATCAAGCCTCCTCAATTATCCGCCTGTTAACTTTCCCGCCAGAATTTCGCATGCCGGACACTCTTGGCGTACCCGATGCCGCGTTCGATCATGGCCTTCGTCGGCAAGCGATTGTCCGCGTGCTGCTCACCGATATTTTTCACGGCCGACTTCGGGCCGGAGAGAGGCTTGTGACAGAGTCGCTCTCGAAGCGCTTTGGCGTCAGTCATACTCCGATTCGCGAGGCGCTCATTGAACTGGGCGGCATGGGAGTGGTCGATCTGTTGCCCAATCGCGGGGCGGTGGTGAGGAGAATGACAGCGCGCAATGTGCGCGAGGTTCTTCAGGTCAGGAAGCTTCTGGAGTGCGAGGCAGTTCGCGGGGCCGCGAAGCGCGCGGATCGTGCGCGGGTCAAGACGCTCGCGACCGACATTCGAGCGCTCGCCTCCGCCGTCGGGCCCGAAGCGATCACGCAAGCTCGCGAACTCGACAACTCCTTACACGACCTGATTTGCCGCAGTTGTGGGAATGCGTTTCTGCAAGCCGAGCTAACTCGACTGCGAACGCTTTACCGCGCCTTCCGGGATGTGACCTGGGAGCTGGAAGAAGCCCGCCGAGATTATCATCGCATTGGAGTGGAGGCGAACGAACACCTGGCCATCACCACGGCGATTCTCGCCGGAGATGCGAAGGCCGCTGTTCGCGCGATGGCCGCTCACATGCGTTCCGGGGCAATGTACTGGGTCCAAGTGACCGCGAACCTGACGGAATTGTCGGACGAAAAGTAGGACAGGCTGGACACCTGTCAGAAGTAGGACAGGCTTCCAGCCTGTCTCAACTCATGACAGGCTGGAAGCCTGTCCTACGAAAAACAGACAGGCTGGAAGCCTGTCCTACGAAAAACAGACAGGCTGGAAGCCTGTCCTACGAAA
>JAKEEV010000253.1 GCA_022616395.1 Planctomycetia bacterium
CACCCCCTGGCGGTAATGCCTCACGCTTGTCTGGCGCTTGGTCGGGTGGTTGCCGGCGCGCAGGGTGGTCGGTCGGGTGTGCCGGTTCCCTCTCCTCCAGTATGCGCAATTACTGTACAAAAGTCAAGTACGAATTCGGATTTGCGGAACCCGCCGCAGACCGAAACGAATCAATGCGATTGCGGATGAGCCGCACAATGTTGGTGGGGCATGGTCTTTCTCCCTGATTCACTCTTTCCAGTCACGAGCGATGCTAGACCTAGCCGGACCCTGTGTCAACGATCGCGCGGGACAGAGCTAACCCAGCCGGCTGACGCCGGCTGGGTCTCGCGTTATTTCACACATCCAGCGTAAGCAGAGCCTTGTTTGTGTGAGGATCGAAGGGTACCGAGCAGTGTTCGTGAACGATCTGCCACTTTCCTCCGATCTTCCGATAGCAACCGGTGAGGCGCATCCAGCTCTGCATCGCGGGGTGATCCTTGTCTGGTCCGGTGAAGCGGAACAGCCAGTGAGCAAAACCGGTGTCTCCGCTAACCGCGAGTGTGAGGTCGCGCGTCTCGATCTGGAACACCGCCGGGAAGTGAGGAAGGCACGACGACCATGTTTGACGCCACGCGTCCGGGCCGCGCGTCTGGAATGGCGGGATCGCATCGAACGCGACGAACTCCGCGGCGTAAGGAGCCATGAGCCGATCCACGTCCTTCGCACAGATGGCTTTCATCTGGTCCGCGATGAGTTGCCGAATTGCCGATTCGCCTTGCAGGGCGTCGAGGTAGTCGTCCATGCAGTCGAAGCTCGACTGCCAGCCGCCGAGCACGCCCATCGCCTCGTGCTTCTTGCGATCTTCCACCGTCGGGTGAGAGATGCGCAGAGTGAGTCTCGTGTTGCCGCAGTCGTCCTCGAAAATCGCTGTCGTCACCATGCCCTGGGGTAAGTCCATCCCCACCGGCGGCTTGAAGTCTTCTCCGAACTCGTCGGTCGCCACGATTCGCTCGAACGGAACGACTTCGCGGAACACTCCGCAGGCAGGGTATTCGGCTCCGTCCGGTGCGCGCATCACATAATGCCACTTGCCTCCGGGTCGCAGGTCCATTGTGGTCACGCGCGTGTCGAAGCCGCGCGGGCCCCACCACTTCGCGATGTGCTCCGGCTGCGTCCACACCTTCCACACCAGCTCACGCGGCGCATTGAACACGCGCGTGATGACAATCTCACGATCCGAGGCGGAATCTTGCTTCGTCGACATTGGGAATAGCTCCTGAGTGAAATTGGGCGACTTGAGTTCGTGTGCAAGGAACTACGAGCGCAGGGGAACGAGCGCGCGCAGACGCGGCTCACGAAGGTACAGCGCCAGCCAGGTCAGAACGCCAAAGCCAATGCCGAACCCAATCGAGAACCCGTCATCGCCGACACGCACATGAGACGCGACCGCGCCTCCGAAGTAACCCGTCAGCAGGATTGCGCCGAGAATCGCGGTGCGTGGAATCAGGTAGATCACCGTGCAAGCGATCAACACGATTCCCAGCGGAACAATCACGCTTTCCGAGTAACCGAGTCTGAGTGTGCCCTCGATAACCGGCTCCGGTTTGAACAGTTTCGCCCCACCGTCGAAGAGCAGAAACACACCCAGCAGGCCGCTGAGAATGCGCCCGGTCCAGAGAGCAACACGCGGAACGGTCGCGCTCGGTGCGATAACTTCACTGCTTGCCATCATTTTGGTTTCTCCTGAGCTTGCAGTTCGTTGAGGTAATCAGCCAGTCGATCCAGGCGCTCGTTCCAGAGTCGCTCGAAGGTCTTAACCCAGTCGTGGATGGGCTTGAGGGCTTTGGCGTTGAGTTTGTAGAACCGCTGCCGCCCCGCTTCCCGCACGGTCACCAGACCGACTTTCTCCAACACGCCCAAATGCTTCGACACCTGCGGTTGGGCGATCCGCAACTTCTTCACCACTTCGTTCACCGGTCGCTCGCCATGCGCGAGCAAGCCAATGATCTGTCGCCGCCGCGGTTCGGCGATTGCGTTGAAGGCGTCCGAGGTTGTTGCTGCACGGGCCATGCGAACGAATATATTCCCATATCGGAATACAACAATGTCAGTAGCAGGAAAGCGGTGGAGGTTATCGCGCGGGCCATCTGTCACTTCGGCTTGTTCGCTTCCCCACTCACGCTATTGTCTCGCGACTTCCACACTTCCCTGGAGGCTCTATGCGCGCACTGTTACTGTCTGTCGCGGGGCTGGTGTTGCTTGCTTCTCCGGTGGTGGCTGCCGATCCCCCGAAACCGCTGGTGAGCAAGGTGTTCAGTGTCGCTGATCTGGTCACGCCGATTCCGGGGTTGGAATCCTCGCAGCCGATTCCTTCTGTTCCCGCGCAGAAAACCACAGCCGAGAACGCGGAGCACCTCCTGAAGCTCGTCAAGAACGTGGTTCGACCGAATTCCTGGGACGTGGCTGCAGGGGCGGGGAAGATCGAGTTCTCTGCTATTGGCTGCGCGCTTGTCGTGACCAACACCGCGGAGGTGATCGCGGAAGTCGCGGACTTGTTGGCAGCGCTCCGGCGGTTGCAAGACATCTGCGTCGGTACGGAAGTGCGAATCCTCAAGGTGCCAACGGGCTTCTGCGAAAAGATGAACCTGAAGCGAGATGGAACCACTTGCCTGACCGCTCGCGAACTCGCCGCGGTGCTCGAAACAGCTCAGGGTCACCGCGACACGAACGTGATGCAGTTCCCGAAGCTCACGACCTTTGATGGTCAGAACGTGACCGTTCGCATCGGAGACACGAGGATGTTTACCACCGGGATCGAGGCGAAACGGAAGGGTGACAAGTTCGTCGTTGTTCCAACCACCACTGCGGTTGAACTCGGTCACACGTTGACCCTGTGCGGACGTGTCTCGGCTGACAGTAAGTTTGTCAACTTGACGATGAACGTGACTCACACACGCCAGGTCGGGCACGCTCCGCGAGTGGAACTCAACGGATTCACCACGCTGCACCTCGAAGGCGGTTCCAACGCTCAGCCGGCTCCACTCGCGGAGCGGTTCGAGATTCCGGTTTTGAAAACGGAGAAGGTCGAGAAGTCGGCCGTTGTCCCGACGGGTGGAACTATCGTCCTCGGTGGCTGGAACGAACGGACTGAGGGGAAGGTGATGCAGGTCGGCGCGGGGCTGGCTCAGCGCCGGCTCAAGATCATCCCGCCCGCGGAGTGCGAAGTGCTGGTTCTGGCGACAACCCGCGTCATCCGCACGGAATCGCCCGCGATGGAAGTCGCGCCGATGCCGCGCGAGGTTCCCCCGGCCGGTGAGAAAGTCCTGGCGTATTGCTTGAAGCACGTCACGGCCGCGGACGCGGTTCAGGCGATCCACACGTTCCTCGATGGAAAGAACCTGAACGCCCGAATGACTTTCGACGCGGCTTCTAACTGCGTGTTCGTGGTCGCGGAGCAGGGGCTTCGGCAAGAGATCGTCAAGCTACTTGATGCGCTGGACAAGAAGTCGGAGATGGTGCGCATTGAAGCGATGGTCGTGCAGGTTCCGCGCGGATTCTGCAAAAACTCAGGACTCGAAGGCAACGCGCCAGTGTGGACGCTGACGGCACGCGAAGCCGCCATGTTCACGGCGCTTCTCCGGGCGCAGAAGCAGACCGGTACGATGGACGTGCTGGCGCGACCAGTGATTCAGGTGTGCAACGGACAAACCGGGACTATCCAGGTCGGGCAGAGCGTTCCCGCCCCTCAGGGCGTGACCCCGGCCGGCGGTGTTGCGGGCGAGTCGATGCCGGTTGGCGTGTCAGCCATGTTCATTCCGCGGCTCACTCCTGACGGCGAGTGCGTGAAGTTGAAGGCGACCATGAAAGTGACCGCGATGGGAGCGCCGATCAAGTTGACCGTTGCCGAGCAAGTACCCGGTCAGCCGCTCCCGGTTGCGCGGGTCATCGAGAAACCGACCTTCAACGTTCAGACCTTTGAATGCGTTGCACGAATCCCGCTCGGAAGTACCGCGGTGTATGCGATGCCTGCACGCGGCTCGGGTGATGAAGGGATGGAAACGCTGGTGATTGTCAAGCCGATGCTGGCGAAGTGATCCGGTAATCTCCATCGGTGATCCGGAACGGACGGCTTCTGCCGTCCGTTCGGTTTTTTCGCTGCGCAAACTGCATTCGCCCTGGAAGCGTTTGGGATTTAGAATAGGCGTATCGAATGCGCCCTCATCTTTGTGGATTCTTCACAACACGAGGCACAACCGTGTCCATCGTCGTCCAGTGCCCGCACTGCGAGACCCGATTCAATCTTCAGTCGGAGATGAACGGGAAGTCGATGCGGTGCCCGAATCTGGAATGCCGCCAGGTGTTCACCGTGCAGGCGAGGGAAGAGAAAGCGCCTCCACCAGTCATGGAGTTGCCTCCCGAACCTCAGCAAGCGCCACCCAAACCCGTCGCGAGCAAGCCACCCAAACCCAGCGCCAGCAAGCCAGCCAAGCCGCCCAAGCCCGTGGTCGCGGATGCTGAAGTCGTTGAGGCGAAGGTAGTGGAAGCGGCAGTTGTCAGTCCGCCGAAGGTGAAAGAAGTTGTCTGGAAGGAAGGGACCGACGCTCCTCCCCCGAAAAAGAAATCACAACCGGTCCAGGCCGAGGAGGTTCTCGATCTTCCCGTTCGTCGAAAGAAATCGGGCAATCGCGGCGCGATGATTCTCGCCGGCATGGGCATTGCGATCGTTGCGATGGTGATTTTCGGCGCGATCTACTATCTGCGTTCGGAAGGGATCAATGAAGAGAAGCTGGCAAAGCAGGCCGAAGAAGAATACACGACCGGCCAGTACGCTGTCTCCGCCAAGACTTACGAGAAGCTTGCGGCTGACTACCCCAGCAGCAAAAACGTGGAGAAATATAAGTTCTTCGCGGACCTCTCCGGGATGCAGGTGGTGGTGCGCTCGGTCACCAACCGCGAGAACTACGATGCGGCCGTGACTCGGCTGAACTCGTTCATCGCCGCGCACAAAGATTCGTCATTCGCCAAGCCGACAACCGGTTTTGGCCGCGATGTGCTGGAAGCGGGGAAGAAACTCGGCGAGGACATCGCGGCGTTCGCCGAAGCTCGGTTACAGGCGTTCCAGGCAGACCGGACCAAGTCTGGCGAACTGAAGCGCGCGGATGACGCCATCGTGGTGGGCAGAAAGTTGATCGAGCAACTCGATCCATTCCGAGCCGCCGACGATCCACCCCTGGAGAAACTCAAGGAAGCGTTCAACAACACGGAAAAAGGAGTGAAGCGCGAGCGCGACCGCACCATCGCCATCGACAGGGCCAGGGAGCAACTGGAACATCCGACCGACGCGATCATTCAGAGCGTGGAGGCCGAACTCGCGGCCGCCGGGTTCCTCGACGATTCCGAAGCTCAGTCACTCATCGCCGTCGCCAAGGGGAAACTCCGCGACCTCGTGAAGTACGAGGACGACCGCGACAACCCCAAGCAACCACCCACCACGGCCGCGTCGCTGCTGTTCGTGACTCCCATCGGTAAACCAAAGCTGAGTGAGCGAACCGCCGCTGATCCGCCGGCTGCGGTCTTTCTGTGCGTGGCACGCGGAGTTCTTTACGCGCTCGATGAGGATACCGGGTCGCTTCTGTGGGCGACTCGAGTCGGTCCAGACGTAACCGATCCGCCCGCGGTGGCACGCGTGGAACTGGAAGGCGGATTGACCGACCTTGCGGTGGTCACTTCAAACGTCGGGGGCGTCCCGGCTGTCTCGGCACACGACCTGAAGAAGGGCACAATCCGGTGGTATCAACCACTGATGGTGCCCGCGATCAATCCCAAAGACCCGCCCGTGCCCGCGCCCGCGGCCGGTCAGGCGGTGGTTGTCGGCACCCGTGTGTTCGTGCCAGTCCGAGACGCTCTTGGTACGGTTTACGAGTTCGATTTGACGACCGGAGCGCGCATCGGACGCATTCGGCTCGGTCAGCCGGTCGGTCCCGGAGCGGTGCTTCGCCCCGGAACTGGCCTTCTGTATGTTGTGGCTGATGCGAGGCGGATTTATCTGATCGATGTCGGAGGGAAGGACGGCGACGGGAATCGCGTGAATCCGAGCTGCGTCCAGGTGATCGCGACGGGACACCTGGCGGGAACTCTGCGCGTCCCTCCACTGTTCATCGGGCCGGAAGGAACCAGCCCGGCCGAACGCTGGATGCTGCTGGTCCAGTCGGACGGCCCGCAGGGCATGAAGTTCCGCGCGTTCGCGGTCGGTGAGATCACTCCGCCCGTTGCCGGTTCCGCAGTGACCGAGACTCCGGCGGTGCCAGCGGTCGCGTTTCCCGTTCCCGGCTGGATTCACTTCCCACCGGTGACCGATGGCGAGCGACTGGCAATCGCCACCGATACCGGTCAGTTCCGAATCTACGGCATCAACCAGCCAGGGAATCTCGACAAGCCAATCTTCCCGCTTCCATCGCTCACGATGCCCAAGCCCGCCGATGGCAGCCCGATGCCGGGGCTGGTCATTCCCGTGGCGGAGTCAACGTACTGGTTGGTGTTGGCGGGGCAGCTTCAGAAGGCGCGGTTGTCGCTGGTTCCGAACAAGGGGCAGGAAGTGGTGCTCGCTGGTAAGCCGCAGCCTGTGGGTGTGCCAATCCAACCGGCTCAAGTGACCACGCGCAAGGATGTCGCGTGTCTGGTCGTTCGTTCGCCGAATTCCTCCAGTTGCCGGGCCGTTGCCATCGACTTGCGAACTGGGGAAATGCGCTGGCAGCGTCAACTCGGTCTGGTGCCGGCCGCCGCTCCGATCCAGCAGGGGGATAACCTCGTGCTGGTGGATGAGGATGGAGGCGTTGTGGTCGTTCCGATGGCGAGCGTGACTCGCGGGCAGACGCAATCAGCACCTGACGAGTGGATGGTAGCATCTCCGCCGCCGAACGCCTCCGGTCTCACCACAGTTGCATCATCGGCCGGAGGGAAGGTGATTTACACTGTAACACCAGTGACACGCGACAAGGCATATTACGTGATCCGGCGGATCGTCGATGGGAAGGTGAACAATGAAAGCGAAGTCGCCGCCCTCGATGCGCTGGCCGGACCGCCCGCGGTGGTCAGCGAGAGCTTGCTCATTTCCACCAGGGACGGGTTTGTTTACCGGCTCATTCCCAGCGACGGCCCGCTGAAGCCGGCCAAGCTCGATCCCGGCCCGTCGTGGCCAGTGGAACGTCGCGCGGGGAGCGTCTGCACCATCACTCCTCTGTCGGATACGGGTTTTGCCACCAACGACGGGGGGAAAAAGTTAAAGCGCTGGGAATGGCCGACGGCGGTCGATGCGCGCTGGAGCCCGGCTGGCGAGTGGGAACTGCGAGAGCCAGTCGCAGGGCAGGGCATCGTGCTTCCCCCCGCGGAACCCGGCGGTCCCCGGCGATTGCTCGTCGCGGACACCAGCGGAAGCGTCTGGCTCTTCGCGGCTGATCGAGTCGGTCCTCACATCCGCCGGTGGAAGCCGGGTGGAGGAGTGATCCCGGAAGGAAAACCGAGTTCGCCGTTCGCTCTGCAGAACGCCGAGATGATGCGAATCGTGGTCTCTTACGTTGCAGATGGCAAGGCGGCCGTCGCGATCAATCCGGATCGCGAAGACCCACTGTGGACCGCTCGCACAGCTCCCGGCGACGAGGTGAATAATCGGATCGTCGGTTCAGC
>JAKEEV010000254.1 GCA_022616395.1 Planctomycetia bacterium
CCGAAGAACCAAAGTCCGAAGAACCAAAGTCCGAAGAACCAAAGCCGGAAGGCACTTCGCAGGTTTGAGCATTCGCAGAGGCGATTACCGTGGGGCGACACGCGGCATTTCTCTGCTGACGATCATCGTGTCTTTTGTCCGCGACGCAAGGGACTTCCGCTCGCCATTTGGCGCTCTGGAACACCAGGGTGCCAAATGGCGTTTTGCGTTGCGTTCGAGGTCGGGCCAAAAATAATCAGGAGTTCTGAGTGCGATTAGTCTGTCATTTTTTTTTTTTTTTGACCATTGTGCTCTGAAACTGGGCCTGCTACGATCCTCCAACACGTCACATTCACCGGAGGAACCGCTCATGTTCGCTACTCATCTTCGTGCGGCGGAATCTGAGACGAATCGCCTGCGGAAGACAACTCGGCTCGTCTGCGAGCAACTCGAAAACCGCTCGGTGCCTGCGGTCACTGCCTTTGCGGTGGACACGAACGCGGACACAGCCTACGACCACTTCGACAACGTCAACAAGATGGCTCCCGTCGATGAGAACGGCATGGTCTCCTTGCGTGCCGTGATCGAGTATGCGAACGCGAACCGGGCGCTTGGGGACTGGGACGTGAATCGCTACAACGTGAATCTCAGCACTATTTCCGAGCAGACGATCACACTTGACCCCAACCTCGGCGCGCTGGTGTTGGAGTCGAACTTCTATTTCCTCGGCAACTCGGTGACGGTCGAGCGGAACGTGGCGGCAGCAGCGTTCGGCCTGTTCGAGGTGGACATAGAGATCCAAACCCGCTTCTCCGCCATGACGCTCCGAGGCGGTAGAACCCTCGATTCCGGCGGTGCGATCTTGGTCAACCGAGGTGCGACGCTGGAGGTCGAAAACTGTACTCTCAGCAATAACGAGGCGGTCAAAGATGGCGGGGCGATTGCCGCCAATACCATTGGGGAAGGAATCCCCGGCGCGAAAATCTTCATCACGAACAGCATCCTCGCCTTGAATACTGCTGAGCGGTCTGGCGGTGCCATCGCGACCAATGGGGCCCTGAGCCTCACCATTTCCGGGAGTTCGATTCTCGGCAACGAAGCGACCGGGAATCCAGCGAACGACGAGGGCTGGGGAGGTGGCATCTACGTCGTGACGACCGACGCGCTTATCAGCGGAACCAACATCATCGGCAACGAGGCAACGGGCTACGGGGGTGGGGTGTACGTGTTGGACTGTGAGTTGACCATGAACGGTGGTCAGTTGCACGGGAACGCGGCGGACTTCGATGGCGGCGGAATTTACGTCGATGCGGAGAACGAAACCGTCACGCTCACCAATGTGAGCGTGACGCAGAACAATGCGGGGAACAAGGGAGGTGGGGCGTACGTTTGGAAGGGTACGCTTGCTGGACAGTTGACGGCGCTGACTGGCAACACCGCGGTCGGCGGCATCCCTGGTATCGGCTTCAAACAAGGTCAGGCCCCCGCGCCGACTATCACCGTTCCACAGGGTCAGCAGACCGTTGAGGCAGACTAACGTCTTGGAACTGGCTGTTGTTGATGCTCAGGAGCCACGCATGTCACGATTTTTCTTCCTTGCCCTCGGCTTGGCGGGAGCGGGGTGGTTGACTGTTGCCGCGCCGATTCCGCCAGTGCCGGAAGCAAAGACTCTCGTCGCGGGGTTGAGTGACCCATCAGAGAAGGTGCGCAACGAGTCCGCCACTGCCCTACGGGATCGCATCGATGCTCTGCCGTGGCTGCGCCGCGCTATCCGCTCAGCCGACAAGGATACCGCCAAGCGGGCCGCCGAGTTGCTCTCGCCGCAGGAGAAGAAACGCCAAGATGTGGCGGCGAAGGTCATCGACATCTGTATCAGGGAGGGGCGCATTGATCTGTTCATGGAGTGGCACCACTACTGGCAGCCCGAGAATAAGGACGACCTCTGGGCGGTCGGACCGCGCGCAACGAAGGCCGGACTGGACCTGTTCGCCAAATCGTGCCCGCCAGAAGCGGTGAAGCGCCTTGAGCAGTTCATTACGCCCCCCCGCAAGAACTCCCACTTTCACGACGGACCGGAGGCCAAACTGAAGGGATCGGGAAACTGGTACATCCGAACGGACCGAATAGTTCGAGGGGCCCCCTTCATCGCTTTCGCTTCCATCGCAGGACCAACACAACCGGGTGGGACATCGGGCGGGCGTTACTTCGTCCTCGGGTCCGTCCAAGCCCATACGCTTAATGACGGGTTCATCGCTTGTGACGGTGAGGTCTGGGCCGGCATTGCTGGTAACGGCGCCTCGCTTCGGGTCACGGCTAGAACCTCCGTGGTCGTGTGCCGCGGTAACTTCTGTTCAGACCTGATCAATTCTTGCGTGTTACTGGTAGACGGCGACATCGACTTGTATGAAGCAAAAAGTGTTCGAGGCAGCCTGATCCGAGCCAGCGGCGAGATTCGGCTGCCGAAGCACAAGGAATCCCAACCGGTCAACTGCACGATCGAGGCGAATGCGAAGAACGCGACGGCTCCGTACAAGTTCTTCGAGCTATCTGATGTGGGTTTAACACTGGCCGATGACGAAGAGGGGTTGGTTGTCACTTCCGTGAAGCCAAACACACCCTTTGGTAACTGCGGGCTGGCCAAAGGAGACTTGATCCGAGCTATCGACGATACTCCCGCCGGGCATTCCGAAGAGTTCCGCAAAAAAGTCCGTCGGGCGCTCGTCCGACAAGGAGACTGTCTGCTCACCGTTACACGCGGTGATAAGACTCACGATCTTGCTGTTTTCTTCCCGCTACCAAAGTAGTAGGCACACTCCGTGTGCCGTTGCCTTTCCAGAACGGCACACGGAGTGTGTCTACTACTTTCAACCCATTGCCAAACGCGGTTCACATCCCCCACATCTGGACCGTACAATACCTTCATCCCCCGGCTGGAGTCACCAGCACCAAACGTTCTACTTTTTTGAGTCATGGAGCGGGTTTGACACCCGCACCGAAGGAACGCTATGCCGCAACAGAACGGTAATACGCCTCCCAACTCGCCTCAGGGACAACAGCCGCCACCCAGTGGCCCGAAGCGTGCCAGTCCGCTCTTACCCGGCGGCTGGATTTTGCTCATCGTGCTGGCCGTGGTCGCGTTCGCCATCCTCGCGTTCGGGAACCGCTACCGAGAGATCACCATCACGCAGTTTGAAGAGTTGATGAACACCGGCCAGCTCAAGTCGGTCACTCTGATTGGAACTGATCGAGCCGAAGGCGAAGTGCGAGATCCCAATTCCGAAGCCGCCAAGCGGATGGAGATCGGCAAGAGCGGTCGGTTCGCCGTCAACCTGCCGCCTTCCAACGACCAGCGCCAACTCACGACAGATGTCCAGCAGAAGGACAAGGCGCATCGCGAACAGCTTCAGAAGGAGAACAAGGAAGCTCCCGAACCGGTCATCGTCAGTCGCCGAGACGACCCGGCTCCGTGGCTCGGCTCGCTGATCCTCAACTTGCTCATCATTTTTGGCTTGCTCACGCTCTTCGTGGTCTTCGTGCTGCCCAAACTTCGCGATCCGATGGGCGGCGGATTTATCAGCAGCTATACCCGCAGCCCCGCGAAGCGCTACGAGAAGGGGAAGGGCCGAATCACGTTCGAGGACGTGGCCGGCATGGAGAATGCCAAGCGCGAACTCACCGAGATGGTCGAGTATCTGAAGGAGCCAGGCAAGTTCACGCGCATCGGCGCTCAGGTTCCCAAGGGTGTGCTGCTCGTCGGCCCACCGGGTACGGGCAAAACGCTTCTGGCGAAGGCCGTCGCGGGAGAAGCGAACGTACCGTTCTTTGCCATCAGCGGGAGCGAATTCATTCAAATGTTCGTTGGTGTTGGTGCAAGCCGCGTTCGCGATATGTTCCGCACCGCGAAGGAGCATTCGCCGTGTGTGATCTTCATCGACGAGATTGACGCGGTCGGTCGGATGCGTGGCGCGGGCTACGGAGGAGGATCCGATGAACGCGAACAGACACTCAACCAGATTCTCTCGGAGATGGATGGCTTCCAGCCAACCGAGACAGTCATCGTGATGGCCGCGACCAACCGGCCAGACGTACTCGACCCGGCGCTGTTGCGTCCGGGGCGTTTCGACCGGCACATCACGGTGGATCGACCCACATGGAAGGGCCGGCTGGAGATATTGAAAGTTCACACGCGCAACAAGCCGCTTTCGGACAACGTGGACCTGGAGCGTGTGGCCCGCAACATGGTCGGCATGAGCGGAGCCGAACTGAAGAACCTCTGCAACGAGGCCGCACTCCTCGCGGTGCGCGCGGGGCGCAACAAGATCGAGCACGTGGACTTCGACCGGGCCGGGGATCGCGTGAGGCTCGGCACACAGCGTGAGGAACCCTATTCGGCCGCTGAGAAGCGACGCACGGCTTCTCATGAAGCCGGGCACGCGCTGTGTGGCTTCCTGATGCCCTCCGCGGCTCACTCACTGGATCGCGTGTCGATCATCCCTCGCGGACGCAGCGCCGGTGTGACTCTGTTCCAGCAAGACGAGGACCGCGTGGACCGCGCTCAGAGTGAGTTGTTCGCGATGCTGGTGATGACGATGGGCGGACGAGCGGCCGACAAGTTAATTCTCGGCGAACCGCTCTCAGGCGCCATGATGGATCTCAAACAAGCAACGCGAATCGCGCGGGTAATGGTCACGCAACTGGGTATGAGTGAGCGCGTCGGGCCGGTTTACCATCAGCAGGGCGAGGAGCACGTGTTCCTGGGCAAGGAGATTGTCGAGTCGCGGACGTTCAGTGAGGGGAC
>JAKEEV010000032.1 GCA_022616395.1 Planctomycetia bacterium
ACGGCTCGACGCAGAAACCGTCGGCCTGACGGCTCGACGCAGAAACCGTCGGCCTGACGGCTCGACGCAGAAACCGTCGGCCTGACGGCTCGACGCTCACAAACACACAACACCGTCGGGCTTACGCCTCGACGCTCACAAATCGACTACGCCGCGGCGCGCACCAGACGGTCGCGGATCGCGCTCCACTCCGGTGTGTCGGGCGGAAGTTGCACGATCACAGCATCCAGTCCCGCGCAATCGCATTCGTGAAGCGTCTGATACAAACACGCGGCGAAAGCCTCTGCATCCGTTGGCATCAGCCGGAACCAGTTGGGAGTGTCAACCCCCAACAGAGGCGAGAAAACCATTACCCCACTCGTCTTGCCCTCTCGCTTCAATCGCAACAATTCGATGTAAACCTGCACCACGCTGTCCGCCAGCACAATCCGCGTTCGCGGGCTGTAGTGCTTCGTCAACTGGCCGGGTGAGCGAGCGACGCCGGCCGTTGCGCCGACTTCCACTTTGCCGCACACTTCTTCGAGCATCGGCACCGTAATCAAGCCAAAGCGAAGAACGCGCGGAACTTTTCCCGTGACATCAACCACGGTCGATTCGATTCCTCCCGAACATGGGCCTCCGGAAAGGATCATGTCAATCCGGCCATTCAATCCGCTCAGAACGTGTTCCGCGCGCGTGGGGGAAAGCTCCGAGCTGCGGTTTGCACTTGGAGCAGCCAGTGGAATGCCGCTTGCGCGAATCAGTGCGCGCGCAACGGCGTGAGCGGGGCAACGCACGGCCACTGTCGCGCCTCCGGCAGTTACGACCTCCGGCAATTCCGCACGCTTCGGCACCACGAGCGTCAGCGGACCCGGCCAAAAGCGCGCGGAGAGTTTCTCCGCGCACTCCGGCCACACGCTTGCGACGTTTAACACTTCAGACACATCTGAAACATGCACGATCAGCGGGTTGGTCGCCGGTCGGCCTTTCGCGTCGAAGATGCGAGCCACTGCTTCCGCGTCGAGCGCGTTTGCGCCCAGGCCGTAGACCGTCTCCGTTGGGAATGCAACCAATCGCCCAGCGCGCAGGACTTCCGCGGCCCGACCAATCACGTCGGGATCAGGGTTCAGCGGATCAACTTTCAGAACGACTGTTTCCAAGGCGCTGCTTGCTTCTTAACTTTGTGGTACAACATCATGGTACACCCCGCGCGCACTCTCCGCGACGCCCAACGCAAGCGGGGATTCGGCGAGAAAGGCCAACATCATGCCCGAAGCCGCCAGCACGATCCCGGCACCAACCGCCGAACAGCGGCGGATCGCGCAAGATAGCTTCAACAAAGCGAAACAACTCGTCGCCGAGGGCGGCTACGATTACGCCATTGAACTTTTGCTCACCTGTTGCCGACTCGACCCGGCGAACTTTGAATATCGGCGAAGCCTTCGCAAAACACAGAAGGACAAGTTCGGCAATAACCTTCGCGGAAGTCGGTTCGCATTTCTCACCACTCCGCGCTGGAAGGCCAAGCTCAAAGTCGCCAAGCGCAATCGCGACTACCTCAAGGCCATCGAACACGGCGAGCAAGTCCTCTGTCGCAATCCGTGGGATTTAGGCGCTCAGATGGACATGGCCGAGGCGTTCGATGCTCTGGGGCTATCCGATCTGGCGGTCTTCACGCTCGATCAGGCCCGGCAGAAGTATCCGCGTGACGCCACGCTCAACCGCGCTCTCGCCAGGCAGTTCGAGAAACGCGGAGACTTCCAGGGCGCGATGGTGCTCTGGCAGTTGGTTCGCGAAGTCAACCCCACCGATGTCGAGGCCGCTCACAAGGCGAAGGATCTGGCCGCCAGTGCCACCATTCAGAAGGGGCAATACGAAGAAGCCGCGGCCGGAACGAAGGAATCGCCTGTTGTCGGCAAGATCGAAGCTCAGGCCACCAACAAGCAAGACAAGCTGGCACGCGAAGCCGAACCACTCACCAAGCGCATCGAGGCCGACCCGACCGAGCCGTCACTGTATATTCAACTGGCGAGTATTTACCGCAAGCACGGCCAGGAGGATCGCGCGCGGGCCGTGCTTCAACGCGGACTTGGCCCAACGGGGAACGCCTTCCAGATTCAACTGGAACTGATGGAACTCGACCTTGCCCCGGTGCGCAAGAATCTCGAAGTCGCGGAGAGCCGACTTCGCAAACTCAAAGAGAAAGCTCGAGCCGCGAAGGACGGTGAACCCGTTCCTCCCGACGCGAATCCCGACGACATGACCGAGGCCGAGCTAGTCGCTCTGCGTGCCAAGCTCATCAAGGAGATCAACACGCGTGAAATCGACATGTTCCGCGTGAAGGCGGATCGCTTCCCCAACGAGTTGTACCATCGCATTGAACTCGGCACGCGGCTCTTGAAGGCCGATCGCATCGACGAGGCGATTACCGAACTACAAGCGGCTCGACGAGACGAACGCCTCAAGTGGCGCGCGTCGCTCTTGCTGGGGATGTGCTTCAAAAAGCGAAACAACTGGCGACTGGCTCAGAGGAACTTCGAGGAAGGGCTTGCCGCGGTGCCTCCAGAGGACGAAACGACCAGGAAGGAGTTGCTCTTCCAACTCGCCAGCGGAGCAGCGGAGAACGGAGACCTTCCGCGAGCCATCGATCTGGGCCACGAACTCGCCAACCTCGACTTCGGCTTCAAGAACATTGGCAAATTACTCGACGAATGGAACGACAGACTGCAATCCGCGTAGCCGGTTCGTGCGAATAACGCAGAGCCGGAAGCGTCGCGACGGCATCTTCAGTCAGAGCCGGAAGCGTCAGCGACGGTTCTTGAATCAGAGCCGGAAG
>JAKEEV010001393.1 GCA_022616395.1 Planctomycetia bacterium
GGCGTGCTCTTGTTCGATTACCCCGGCTATGGCAAGAACGCGGGCAAGCCGACCGAAGCGAGTTGCTACGCGGCCGGCGAAGGCGCTTACAAGTGGCTGACGGATGAGGCGAAGATCGCCCCGAACCGCATTATCCTCTGCGGCGAGTCACTCGGCGGCGGAACCGCGGTCGAACTGGCCACCAAGCACGACCACCGCGCGCTTGTGCTCATTTACACCTTCACCAGTCTGCCAGCCGCGGCGAAGTATCACTTCCCGTTTCTCCCCACCTATACGCTGATGCGAACGCGGTTCGACAATCTCTCGAAGATCGGCCGCTGCACTCGGCCGGTGTTCTTCGTTCACGGAACCGCCGATCGGGTGGTGCCATTCAGTCACTCGGAACAACTTTTCGCCGCCGCGAACGAACCGAAACACTTCGTGCGACTTGAAGGCGTTGACCACAGCATGTTGCTCGGCGAACCATTCACTTCGGAGTTGGTGAAGTTCCTCAACCAGCACGCGCCGTGATGCCTCCTACTCTGAAGAGCCGATTGCTCTTCGCGCTGGTCCCCTCGCTTGCTATCTCCCCGCCATGTTGCCCCGTTCCGCGCAAGGGAGGGTTTCCCATGCTTCGGCGATTGGCGGTCATCACGCTGATTGGCTCGCTCGCTTTTGTCGCGCTTGCCCAGCCGCCCGCGGCTCAGCCCGCCCCGCGCTTCAAGTGGCAAGCGGGCCAGACGCAGACCTATCGCGTGATTCAACAGACTGTCGTGAAGGAAACAACTCTCGACGAGAAGACCGAAAAGCCCATCACGAGCGAAGTGAGCACGAACCTTTCGCTTGTCCGCAAGTG
Organism: Planctomycetia bacterium; assembly: GCA_022616395.1. Lineage (GTDB taxonomy): Bacteria > Planctomycetota > Planctomycetia > Gemmatales > Gemmataceae > Gemmata. The sequence continues at coordinate 836 of JAKEEV010001393.1, forward strand.
GACGGTGAAAGAAGTGGACAAGAACGGTGTCGCGACTCTCGAAATGAGCATCACGGAGATGAAGACGGAGTTCCGCCAGCCGGATGGGACGGTTGTCAGCCGCGATTCGACCAAACCCGAAGACGCGAAGGCAATGGCCGCGTATCTGAATACGCCGGTGGTTACGGTGAGGATGGATTCACTCGGGAAGCTCGTCGAAGTGAAGGAGGCGAAGGGCAGTTCGGCCGCGCGCTTGCACGCGGAGTTGCCGTTCCGACTCGTGCTTCCCGACGCGGCACCCCAAGCGGGCAAGTCATGGGACCGCACGTTCGCGATGAAGCTCGACCCGCCACACGGCACCGGAGAGAGCTACGAGTTCATTCAGAAGTACACAAGCAAGGGCGCGAAGGACGGGTTACTCACTGTGGGCGTCGATACGACACTGAAGGCACCCCCGAAAGCGACAGGCGAACAGGTTCCGCTTGTGCCAATGCTCTGGACCGGCGATGTGTACTTCAACACTGCCGCGGGGAAGTATCACGCGGCTCGCTTGAAGGCAAAATCGGAATTGACGAACCACCAGGGCGAAGGGACGAAGTTCGTTTACGAAAGCACATTCGCCGAGGACGCGATTGAGAAGTAGGACAGGCA
>JAKEEV010001394.1 GCA_022616395.1 Planctomycetia bacterium
AGCGCAACCGGCACGGCGTCGCACACCGGGCACGGCTTGGCCTCCATGTCGGACTCCACGCGCGGAAGCCCGCACCCCGGACACGCAACGGTCGCCATCAGCACTCCGGTGAGTTACTTCTTGGATGCAAAGCCGAATTCTACCTCATCGCGAGGAGATTCGCGACACACCAGACGGAAAGCCAAGTGTTGCAAAGCCGCGATGTGGGCACTGCCCACCTCCGCAAGTCATTCGGCTTTGCTTCGGTCGACGGCACCCAATAACCCCATAACTGGTTCCTGGAAATGCTCGTCCAGGCTTGTCGGATCAATGCTCCACAGGAGCGCGAGTTGCATTACGCAACCCTCGTCTGGGTTGGTCAGGCCTTCGGCAGGTTCCGTCTCGACCGGTTCCGTCCGCCCGTCAGTGAACCGGATGCCGAGATTGCGTTCATCCTTCGTCTGCGGGCCTTCGTTCCAGAGGATACGGCGCGGTTCACCGAGCCAGCCATACCCGCGAAGTAGTTTGCCCTTTTTGGCCCGCGCCCAAACGTGCAACTCGGCCTCCCGATGCGTGCAGAAGTACTGGGCATCCCGGAACTCCCGGCTCAACTGCTCCAAGAGCGGCTTGACGAACGCCTCGATACCTTCCGGTGGCAACAGTGGGGTGCCCACCGCCAGCGTCCAATCCCCAAGTGGCGGCGTCACGAACACCGATGATCGGTAGGCGGCATCGACCCCTTCCTTCCACGTCGCCTCGCGAAGGCGTCGGAGACCGAGAGTCGTGGCAACTCGCTGAGTATCTGTCGTTTCCACGGCCAGCCACGCGACATTGGAACCAAAGGTTACCGGTTTGTCGCCGGGAGCCCCCTCGTCTCGGAGAGCGTGGATGATTCCCAAGCCGAAAAACCCCCATGCCGAAGGCGGCGAGCGTCAACAAACCATCCAGACGCTCTTCCTCCGAAGGCGGTGGAGAATCCTCCACAGGAACGCGCGGCTCTTTCGCGTTCCCTGATGCCCGGTCGTGAAGAACCTCGCGGGCTGCTGCGAACGCTTCCTCGGACCAGCGATTACGATCACTGAGCCGTATGATCTCCTGAAGTTGAACTGACGACTTCCGGGCGAAGTGCTCCTTGATCGTGTCAATCAGTTGGCGATTGAGACTCATACGCCCTCCACGCGATTGGATGATTCGGAGCCGAAAGCCCTTCAGCCTCACGCCCCCACGACATACGGCAACACGTAAGGCCCCTTGGGGATGACCGCGAGCGTTGCATTCGGGCCATACTCGGCAAGCGAATCGGCGACTGCCTTC
>JAKEEV010001395.1 GCA_022616395.1 Planctomycetia bacterium
CCCATAGGCATCAAGTTAAGCAGTAGTCCAAGTGGCTCGGGGCGTTCAGCAGTTCAAACGTCCCGGGTTTTGCTCGTCGATTCCGTCTACAGGTCTTGGCAACCAAGGCGCTTAACTCACCCAACTGACGCACCAACTCAGCGGGGCGATCCAAACTCCCCAGCAAGCGACTCACAAATAATCGCACGGCTTGGCACAGCTTGTCCACGCTCTTGGTTGCATCACCCCAGACTGTGCTGACCAAAAGCCAGTGTTGAACCAACACCGCCAGCAATCTCGCCCAGACCCGGATCACCTGACGCACTTCACTCGAACCATCCAACGTCGCCACCCGACCCTGGCTCTTCCACCGCTTAAACAACAACTCGATCTGCCACCGCGCACGATACAACACTGCTGCTTCACGAACACTGAGCATCTCCACCGGCACGCTGGTCACCAAAATCGTCCACTCGCACCACGCCAGTCGCTGTGCCGAAGGCTCACGGCCCCACTTGCGTTGGAACTCCTCTCGCAGTCGCTGCCGTCGTCGGTTCGCTTGTTCCTCTGGCAAACGCCACGCGATCAGCCGGCACGCCAGTCGCTGCTCCAACCCCAATAGAATCGGTCGATCCACACACGGCGTACTCTGGCAAGCCAACCACTCCAACACATCGACTGATTGTCCATCGGGCAACCGAATTCCCGTCCCGAACTGCAACCGCGACAGGAAGTGCTCTGCGGCACCAACCATCGCCGCGAACACTCCCACGCAGAAGTATCCCAAGTCCGTAATCCGCAACGAACCCTTCGCTCGACGAACGTGCTGCCGAGGTGTCGAGCTATCGGCGCTTCGACCCGACTCGACTTCCACGTGCGTAATCGCACCACTGCGCAGATCCAGTTCGGTTTGTAACTTCATCGCCGCACGCCCGAACCCGCATCGACCACCGCAACCGGCAAACCGCTGACTCTGGCTGTCGGGTAACCCGATGACCGTCGAGTCCAAGATGGTGACGGCGGCAAAGCGTTCCAGGATCGGAGCCAACACGCGTTCCGCTTGGATCACGACCCGAACGGCTCGGCGGAACAACTCCTCCAGAAACGCGGCGAGTTTGGGCGTTTGCCTTTGGTCAATGGCTTGCGGCGTATCGACCGCTCCGGCCTGAGCCGCGACAAAAGCCAGTTCTTCGTCAGAGGCGTTGGGCTTCTGGAGGAAGCCGAGGACGAAGGTCTGGGCCAGCGACATCGGAGTGAACTTGCGTTGTCGGACAATGACGCCAGTGGCTTGCGCTGCCTGTTGGGCGAGTGGTCCGAATAACTGTTTCAACGCCGTTGCGACCCGTTGTAGAATGCCCACGGGAAGATCCTCTTGCGGTCAACGATTGTTGCTAACCGAAGATTGTGGGAGGACTTCCCGCTTTCGTATACCCACTTCCCTCCTTAACTTGATGCCTATGGG